>JBJTSJ010000424.1:0-8032 GCA_046076605.1 Tabrizicola sp. | reverse complement strand
GACAGGCCCGTGTGCAGGCCAAGCCCGGTAAAGGTCGCAGGGGATTTCAGCGTATTCTGCACGTCTCGCCTAAACTCATGCCGGGCAGCTTCACCGCCTGCTTCCGGTTGAATGTTAGGTATTCGTTAATACCGGCGACCTCAACTCACTCTTTGTGACGGTATGTGACAGCGTTGAAACACTCGGCAAACCCTTGCCAGAAAAAGGAAAAGGCCCGGTTTCCCGAGCCAGTCTCAGTCGTTGTGCCGCGTTCTTTTCAGTTGGCCTGGCGGCGCAGGAAGGCAGGAATCTCGATCCGGTCCTGGTCGGATCCCATGTCGTGATCGTCGTCGTATGAGGTCACCGGGGGTTGCGCGCGCCCTGCGGGGGCGGACGGGTTGCCGGCTTCCAGATGGCCCGCCATCCGGTTGATCAGCGACCCGATGCCAAAGCGCGGCTTGGCCGCTGCAGCCGGGGCGGGGGCAGGGGCCGGCGCGGCAACCGGCGTCGGCCGGGTGAACTTGGCGGGCGCACTGCCCGGGCGGCTGACCGCCGCCTGCAGCCGGGCCAGAGCCTCGGGCGAAGGCTGGCCAGCCACGCGCGGACGCGGCGCGACAAAGTCGCTGGGGTCGGCTTCGATCGCCGCCGGGGTCGACCGGATCAGCGTCGGCTGGGCCGCCGGCTGCGGGCGATAGGCGGGCGGCGGCAGGTCATCTTCGACCGACAGCGCATCCGATTCCATGTCCGCGCGCGACGCCGCAGCGTCGAAGGCCGCATCAGCCACTGACTCGACTTCATCCTCGAAGATCGCCCGCTCTTCCATCACCGGCTCGGGGGCCGGAACATGGACCGGGGCCGCCGCACGGGGCGCTTCGGGCTGATAGGTCGGGGTAAGCGTCAGCGGTGCGCCCATCGAGCGGCGGGCAACCGGCGTCTCGGCCTTGTTCGCGGCCGATGCGTCGATGCCGGTCGCGACGACCGACACGCGGATGCGGCCTTCCATCGCGGTGTCCAGCGTGGACCCCACGATGATGTTGGCTTCCGGGTCCACCTTCTCGCGGATGATGTTCGCGGCCTCGTCCAGCTCGAACAGCGTCAGATCATGGCCGCCGGTGATGTTGATCAGTACTCCCTTCGCGCCGTTCAGGCTGATCTCGTCCAGAAGCGGGTTGGCAATCGCCTTCTCGGCCGCCTGGATCGCACGATCATCGCCACTGGCTTCGCCGGTGCCCATCATCGCCTTGCCCATCTCGTCCATCACCGCGCGGACGTCGGCGAAGTCGAGGTTGATCAGGCCCGGACGCACCATCAGGTCGGTCACACCCTTGACGCCCTGGTACAGCACGTCATCGGCCATCGCGAAGGCCTCGGTGAAGGTCGTCCGCTCGTTCGCCAGCCTGAACAGGTTCTGGTTCGGGATGATGATCAGCGTGTCGACGACTTTCTGGAGGGCGTCGATGCCCTCCTCGGCCTGGCGCATCCGCTTTTGCCCCTCGAACTGGAAGGGCTTGGTCACCACGCCCACGGTCAGCACACCCAGCTCCCGCGCGGCCTGCGCGATGATCGGCGCCGCGCCCGTCCCGGTGCCGCCGCCCATGCCAGCGGTGATAAAGCACATGTGCGCGCCCGCCAGGTGGTCGACGATTTCTTCGATCGTCTCTTCCGCCGCTGCCGCCCCGACCGAGGGCCGGGCGCCCGCGCCCAGACCTTCCGTCGCCTTCACACCCATCTGGATGCGCGATCCTGCCCGGCTTTGCTGCAAGGCCTGCGCGTCGGTGTTCGCCACGACGAAGTCGACGCCTTCCAGCGCCTTGTCGATCATGTTGTTCACCGCGTTGCCGCCTGCACCGCCCACACCGAACACGGTGATGCGGGGCTTCAGCTCTTCACGCTCCGAAGTCATCGTCAGATTGAGTGCCATTGTTGGTTTGCCTGTCCGTTGTCCGCCGCCTGTTTTCCGACCTCTCTCGCGCGATTACCCCTGCGGAAGGCCGACTTATCCCCGATTCTATCCACAACCGTTGCAAAGGTCACGCAAAAATGCGTGCTAAACCACGAAATCTGGGGGTCAACTGCCCGAATTCAGCGGTATTTCGCCCTTTGCGCGTGGATATAGTGGTCACCAGTTGTCCTTGAACCATTTGACCGCCCGCCGCAACGACCGAGCCGGATAGCGTTCCGCCGGAATCTCGAAGTCCCACCATTCGTCCTGCGGATGCGCCGCGAACAGGCACAGACCGACGGCCGAGGCAAAAGCCGCCCCCGTCGCCGCCTGCGGCAGGCCCTGCACCCGCAGGGGCCGCCCGAGCCGCACCCGCTGGCCCAGAACCCGCGTCGCGATGCCATCCAGCCCCGGGATCTGGCTCCCGCCCCCAGTCAGCACGATCTGCTGAGAGGGCAGCGTATCGAACCCCGCCGCATCCAAGGTGGCCCGCACTTCCTCCAGGATCTCCTCGACCCGCGGCCGCATGATCCCGATCAGCTCGGTCCGCGAAATCTGCCGCCGGTCCTTCTCCCAATCCCCGCTGTCCCCGCCGATTTCGATCATCTCGCGGTCGTCCATGCCCGTCGCATAGAGGCCCCCATGCCGGGTCTTGATCTTTTCCGCCGTCGCCATCGGGATCTGCAGACCCTTGGAGATGTCCGAGGTCACATGATCCCCACCCATCCGCACGCTGTCGGCATAGATCATTTGCTTCTTCATGAAGATCGAGATGCCCGTGGCCCCGCCCCCCATGTCGATGCAGGCCGCGCCCAATTCCTGCTCGTCCTCGACCAGTGACGAAATCGCGCTGACATAGGCCGAGGATGCAATCCCCGCCAATTCCAGGTCACAGCGCTTGATGCAGTAGAGAAGGTTCTGCACCACATCGCCGTCCACCGACAGAAGGTGCATGTCGCAGGCCAGCCGATGCCCGATCTGCCCGCGCGGATCGCCCAGGCCCGACCGATGGTCCAGCGCAAAGTTCACCGGCTGGGCGTGCAACACCTCGCGCCCCTGCCCCAGGTCCGGCACGTCGCAGGACGCCAGCACCCGGCTCACGTCCTGCTCGGTCACCACGGAATCCTGCAGGTCCAATTCCCCCGCGAGGCCATAGCTGCGCGGTTCCGCGCCCGAGAAGCAGGCGATCACATGATCGACCCGCACATTGGCCATCTTCTGCGCCGCCTGCACCGCCGTGCGGATTGCGCGCTCTGTCTCGTTCATCACCGCAATCTCGCCAAAGCGGACCCCACGGCTGCGCGTCGTCGCCGCCCCGATCACCCGGAACTGGCTCTGCCCCGCCATCGGCCCCACGCCGTCCTGCTCGCGCAGCCGGTCCGGCCCATCGAACCGCAGCACCAGGCAGGCAATCTTCGATGTGCCCACGTCCAGAATGGCGATCACGCCGCGCTGCATGGCGGCCTTCCGCATGTTCCGCATGGCACGTTGCGAGGTATAGAGATCGGTCACAGTTCGTTCTCCACGGTTTCAAGGCCCTGTGCGCGCCGGGTTTCGGCCAGGGCATGGGGGGTAAGGCGAAGGGTGGGGCGGTGGTCCGACCGCAGATCGACGGTCAGGATGTCCCGGTTCATCAGGTCCTGCGCATGGTCCAGCGCCAAAAGCCGTTCCAGCGCCTGCACCGGGTTCTTCTCGGGCAACAGCACGCGCTGGTCGCGGTCCAGCATCAGGTCCCAGCGGCGATCACCCACGCGAACCAGGCCCCGGATGCGCGGGGTCAGGGGTCCTGCGGCAGCGATCAGGTCCAAAGCTTCCGGGGCAGCCTTGTCGGCCCCCTCGCCCGCGATCAGCGGCAAGTCAGCCCGGTCGGCCCGCGACAGAAGCCCAGCGACGCGGTGCCCGGTCTCGTCGACCAGCGTCAGCCCATCCTCGGTCCGCCAGACGGCAACCGGGACGCGTTCGGTGATTACGACTTGCAACACGCCGCCCGACCGCACCCGCAGGTCAGCCTTCTTGACCGCATCCAGCGCCTCGATCCGGTCGCGTGCGGCGTCAAGGTCGATGTCAAACGACGACATCGGCAGGGGCAGCGCCAGCTTGGCCCGCACCGCCTCGGCCAGATCCTCCGACGCCCCCTCGACCCGCGCCAGGGACACCCTGAACTCCGGCCGCGCCTCGAATTCCTCGCGCAGATGCGACAGCTGCGCGATCACCGCCAGCCGGTTCGGCTCATGGCTGGACCACAGCGTGACCGCGCCCAGCATGACCAGCATCGGCAGGCCCTTCCAGACAAAGCCGCGCACATAAGGCGTCAGCATCAGCCGCTGCAGCCGGTAGTCCCATTTCGACGGGGCCGGGTCACGGCGGCCCCCGCGGCTCGGACGACGCGCGCTCAGCGATTGCATGATGCGTCCTCCACCATCCAGGCGCAGAACTCGGGGAACCAGATCCCCTGCATCGCCGCCTGCTCGGGGGCGAGGGATGTCGGCGTCATTCCCGGCTGCGTGTTCGTCTCCAGAAGGATCAGCCCTGCCAGCCCCCGCGCCTCGTCCCAGCGGAAGTCGGTGCGCGACACCCCCCGGCACCCCAGCGCCTGGTGCGCCCGCAGCGCATAATCCAGACAGGCCGCCTCGATCTCGGCCGGGATGCTCGCCGGGCACTCATGCCGCGACCCACCCGGCTTGTACTTGGCATCATAGTCATACCAGCCGTCGGTGATGATATCCGTCACCCCCAGCGCCCGGTCGCCCATCACCGTCGTCGTCAGCTCCCTACCCGGCGCATAGGTCTCCACCATCACCACCGCCGGCATCGACGCCGCCAGCCGAGGCGCATTGGACCCCTCGCGCACGATATAGACCCCGACCGAGGACCCCTCGTTGAAGGGCTTCACCACGTATGGCGCGGGCAACACATGCCCTGCCTCCACCTCCTCGCGGCTGGCCAGAACGCTTTCCACCACCGGCAGCCCGGCCGCGCGATAGACTTCCTTGGTCTTCACCTTGTCCATGGCAAGGGCCGAGGCCAGCACCCCGGAATGCGTGTATGGAATGCCCAGCCATTCCAGCATCCCCTGGACGCAGCCATCCTCGCCCCAGCGGCCGTGGAGCGCGTTGAAACAAACATCGGGCTTCAAGGCGGACAGGCGCGCAGGCAGATCGGGGCCGCAATCGACCTCCGTCACCTTGTATCCAGCCTCCCGCAGGGCCTTGGCGCATTCGCGCCCAGAGACAAGCGACACCTCCCGCTCAGCGGAAAGCCCACCCATCAGAACCGCCACTTCGGGGGCCATCCTGCTCGATGCGCCCGCCATACACTGCCTCATCCGAGCCTTATGCGGCCCGTGATATCGTTAGTCCTGCGGGTATTCTCCGACCCGCATGATTTCCCACTCTAGCGTGATACCGCTTGATTGGAAAACCTTTTTTCGCACTTCCTCGCCCAGATTTTCCAGATCGGCGGCGGTCGCCCCTCCGGCGTTGATCATGAAGTTGGAATGCATGGTCGACATCTGCGCCCCGCCCACACGCGCCCCGCGCATTCCTGCCTCGTCGATCACCTTCCAGGCTTTCAATTCATGGGTGTCATCCGCCTTGCCGGTCGAGCTGAACCCGGCCGGATTGCGGAACGTCGACCCCGCCGAGCGCTCTTTCGTCGGCTGGCTGGCATCGCGCTTGGCAATCTGCTCCGCCATCCGCGCCTCCAGGGCCTCTGGCTCACCTTCCGGCGCCCGGAACGTGGCCGAGACAATGACCGCCCCTTCCGGCAAATCACTCTGCCGATACCGAAGGTTCAGCGCCGAAGCAGGCAGCGTCACCACCTCTCCGGACCGAGTGACCACCCGCACCTCCTCCAACACGTCGGCCACATAAGGCCCGTAGCACCCCGCGTTCATCCTGACCGCGCCACCGATACTGCCGGGAATGGTCCGCAGGAACGTCAGGTCCACCCCCGCCTCCGCCGCGCGCCGCGCCACATGAGCATCCAGCGCCGCCGCCCCGGCAACCACGCGGTCGCCCTGAACCTCGACCCCGTTGAACCCCCGCCCCAGCCGCACCACCACCGCCCGGATCCCCCCATCCCGCACGATCAGGTTCGACCCAACCCCCATCGGGAACACCGGTACCGCAGGGTCCAGCGCCGCCAGGAACGCGCACAAGTCCGCCTCATCCGCCGGCTGGAACAACCAGTCCGCCGGCCCGCCCACGCGCAGCCAGGTGAGGTCCGAAAGCGGCCGATCCGGCGTCAACACGCCGCGAGGGGTGGGAAGCTTCACCATCATCCCCGCCTTCTGCGGCGCTTTCCTGCCTCGCGCAAGTGGCTTCACTTCGGGCCGCCCGCCCCCGCCCGCCAGCGCTGATACAGCCCTAGCGCTGCGGCCAGCGCCGTCCAGGCCGTCAGGGGCAGCCACAGGAACATGACCTCCAGCCCGCGGCCCATCGCTTCCTCGGCATGGCCCAGCGGTGCTCCGGATACCGCCAGAGTGATCCCGGCCAGCGCGCCCGGTAGCAGCAGTCCCGGCCATAGCCCGAAACGCCGCGCCAGGAACCAGGCGCCCCAGCCACCAAACCCGACCCCCAGCACCACGATCGCCAGTAATCCCGCTTCCATCTGGACCCTCCGCGCCATGGATGCTGGCCACATGTCAGCGCGACCCGCCGGGCAGAGACAAGGTCGGGAAAGCCGGACTGCTGCCCCAGACCCCGCCGCTACCAGCCCTCAGGCCCGCCGCTTCCAGGCCAGCGCAATGCCGATCGCCGCCCCGCCCAGGACCGGCGCGACAAAGACCAGCGTCTCCCGCAAAAGGCCAATCCCCCCGGAAAAATTCAGCCCTAGATCCTGCCAGGTCATCGCGACCAGCGCCGCCAGCGCCGCGACCGGCAGCGCCACTGCCGGCGCCAAGCCATAACGGCGGGTCACCGCGTAGGACATGACCCCGGCAAGGATCACTGTCCCCCCCCCGATGGCCCATAGCATCCCGTTCATCGCACCTCACCCGATCTGACGGCGCAGCCAGCGCCATAGGAAAACCACCGGCCAGCGCAGCACCGACGCCCCCGCCGCCAGGAGCAAAAGTCCGACCAGCGGCCCCGAGACCCAGGTCGCCCAGCCCAGAAGCGGCACGCCGATCGCGATCAGCCCATAGGCCGCCTTCCAGTGATGATCGCGCGAGGGGAACATGGCGATCACATTGGCCACGACCAGCCAGACCAGGCACAGCACCAGCGGCCAGTAATCCGGGTCCGAACCGAAATTGCCCATCATCCGCGCCCTCCCGGCCCGATGCCAAGGCCCCAGGCCGCACGCCCGCCGCTCATTTCTCCAGGTCCTTCGGCAAGGGCGCCGGACGGCCCAGCGCCCGGCGGGCGAAATAGATCAGCGGATTGCGGAACATTGACACGAAGGCGACCAGCCCGACCAGAAGCCAGACCCAGCCGTGCACCCAGCCGACCCAGACCAGAAGGATCGGCGCCAGGATCAAAAGCGCCAGCCCCGGCACCATCTGACGCTTCATCGGCAGCATCGCCACCGCCGCCGCCGCCAGAACCCAGAGGCACAGGAAAAACAGGGGTGAGACGTAGCCGATCACCGGGGCGCGCCAGCGCGCAAGCATACAATTTTTCGCAGAAAAATCGTCCCCCTCACGCCGCTGCTCCCATCAGCTTGCCCGGCAATGCATTTGCCCAACCAGAGATAGTCCCCGCGCCCAGACAGACAACCATGTCGCCCGGCCGCGCCTGTTCCTTGACCAGCCGCGCCAGCTCGCTTTCGTCCTGCAACGCGCGGGCGTGCCGGTGGCCGTGCGCGATCAGCCCCGCCACCAGATCATCGCGCGACGCCCCTGGGATCGGGTCCTCGCCGGCGGCATAGACCTCGGCGATGGCCACCACGTCGGCCTCGTTGAAACAGGTGCAGAACTCTTCGAACAGGTGCGACAGGCGGGTATAGCGGTGCGGCTGGTGCACCGCGATGATCCGCCCCTTGGTGGCCTGCCGCGCGGCCTTCAGCACCGCCGCGATCTCCACCGGGTGGTGGCCGTAGTCGTCGATGATCGTGACCCCGTTCACTTCGGCAACGCGGGTAAAGCGTCGGTTCACCCCGGCAAACCCG
>JBJTSJ010000423.1:0-5531 GCA_046076605.1 Tabrizicola sp. | reverse complement strand
TGGCAGGGGGCGGGCGGGCCGAACGAAAAGGTCCCCTTGCAGTCGACCCTGCCCGCTGCGGGTCTTCAGGCCAGTCCTGAAGGCCCGCTTTCCAATTTCACGCTTTGGTTGACCCGCGGTCGCCCCCTGGCCTAGGCTTCGCGCCAATTCATTTGCAGACGGAGCCGCGCCATGCGTCTTGCCGCTTTCGCCCCTAGCCTTTTCTGCGCCCAGCTCCTGCTCGCAGCGCCCCTCTTCGCCGAAGATCGCTCGATCATCGTGCTCGACGCCTCCGGCTCGATGTGGGGCCAGATCGACGGTCGCGCGAAACTGGAAATCGCGCGTGAGGCGTTGGGGGCCGTGCTTGCCGAAATGCCGCCCGAGGCGGAACTGGGCCTGATGGCCTATGGCCACCGCGAAAAGGGCTCGTGCAGCGACATCGAACTGGTGGTGCCCCCGGCAGCAGGGACGGCGCAGGCGATCACCGACGCGGCCAACGCGATGAAATTCCTTGGGAAAACCCCCCTGACCGAAGCCGTCCGCCAGGCCGCGGCCGAACTGAAGTCGACCGAGGCGAAGGCCACCGTGATCCTCATCACCGACGGGATCGAAACCTGCGAAGCCGACCCTTGCGCGCTTGGCGCGGAACTTGAGGCCTCTGGCGTCGACTTCACCGCCCATGTCGTGGGTTTCGGCCTGACCGAGGAGGAAGGGGCGAAGGTTTCGTGCCTGGCGGAAAATACCGGCGGCAAGTACATCCAGGCCAAGGATGCGGGCAGCCTGGTCGATGCGCTGAAGACCACGGTCGTCGTGGCGGAACCAGAGCCCACCCCGGCCCCCGAACCCGAACCCGCCGCCATCGCCGACAACGTCGATCCGATCCTGCAGCTTGTCGCAGGCGGGGAAGAGCCCGAGGAGAAAATCCTCGGCGACGCCTATTTCGACTTCTTCGCCATAGCCGCCGATGGCACCGTCTCGGGCGAAACCGCGACCACCATCTACGGCGCGGCCAAGGGTGCCCTGCTCCCCGGCAAATACCAGATGCGCACCACCCTGCATGAGGCCGTGGTCACCCAAGACGTCGAGATCGGCCCGAACACCGCTGTCTCGCAACCCGTCGCGGTGCTCGACGCAGGGATCCTGAAACTCACCCTCCGTCCCGCCCCCGGCGCCGATCCGGACCCCGAGGCTTTCTGGGAAATGCGCGGCCCGAATGATGTCAGCGACAGCGGCTATGAGAAAGCCACCCGCGTCTTCCCCTCGGGCGAGTACGGGCTGAACGTCCGCCTCGGCGCGGCCGAAGCCAGCCAGTCCGTAGTGATCGAGGCGGGCAAGACCACCGAGCTTGACCTTGTCGTCGGCGTCGGTGTCGCCGGGGTCGAGGCCACTTACGCCGAGGGCATGAAGGTCGAGGGCGGCGAGCATTTCGTGGAAATCTTCGACGGCAAGAAGGACATCGACGGCAACCGCAAGTCGGTCAGCCATGCCTACGGAACCGGCGCTGCATTTGACCTGCCTGCCGGAGACTACGTCGCCGTCGTCACGCTGGGCGGGGCCAAGTCGGAAACCCCCTTCACCGTGAAAGTGGGTGAGCGCACCGATGTCATCGTCCCCCTGAACGCCGGGGTCGCGGCCTTCACCTCGCCCGGTGACGAGTTGATCGAGGTCCTTGCCGCCAAGCCAGACATCAACGGCAACCGCGCGTCCTTCGGCTATGCCTATGGTCCGACCTGGCAGACGGCGCTTCCGGCGGGCGACTATGTCGTGAAACTCAGCAAGGACGACAAGGCCTCCGAGACGCCCTTGACCATCAAGGCGGGCGAACGCAGCGAACTCGCGCTTTCCCTGCCCTGACGCTTACGACTGCGCCAACAGGAAACGGCGGATGTGCGGGGCGACCTGATCTGTCGCCTCGATGAAGATCGCGTGCTTCAACTCGGGCAGGATCACCAGTTCCGACCCCGGCAGCGCCGCCTGGATCAGCCGGTTGAGCCGGGGATTGCAGCCGCCGTCATTCTCGCCGGTAATGATCTGGGCTGGTGCCGTGATCTGGTGCAGCCAGGGTGCCATCTCCGTCTCGGCATAGATGTCGAAGACGTTCAGGAACACCTCGGCCGGGGTGTCCATCACCTGCTTCTTGCGCCAGGCGATGACCTCGGGATGCGCCGCCACGAAATCATCGGTGAACCAGCGCGCAGTCAGGGTGTCCAGGACCTGCCCGATCCCCTTCTCCCGCATCGCGGCCACCACGCCTAGGACCTTGGCGCTGTCGTCCTGGGTCCGGAACGCCGCCGTCGACCACAGCCCCAGCGACATCACCCGGTCGGGATAGCGCAGCGCATAGCGCGGGCCGATCATGCCCCCCAGCGAATGCCCGGCGAAATGCGCGCGCTCGATCCCCAGCTTTGCCCGCAAGGCTTCCAGGTCATCAACCAGATCATCCAGCCCGAACCGCCCCTGTGGCACCGGACTTTCGCCATGCCCGCGCAGGTCATAGGAAATGCAGGTAAACCGGTCCGACAGCAGCGGCACGAGCTTGGCAAAGGTCGCCCGCCGCGCACCGATGCCGTGGATCAGGAACAGGGCCTCGCCCTGCCCTTCGATCGTATAGGCGCAGTCCATCGCTCAGACCTTCGGATCGCTCGCCAGCCGCCCGGCCGTCGCCCAGTCGTGCTTGGCCAGGTCGGTGAAAACCACCGTCACCATCTGCGGCGTCCCCCCGCAGGTGTCGCACCAGGCCTTAGTCACGGCTTCCGCGCAGGCGCGCTTCTGCTCGACTGTGCGGCCCTCGAACATCTCGATCCGGATGATTGGCATTCCGTCCCTCCCTTACGCGGCCTGCCGGGCCGTCTTCGCCACTTTCGGCATGACCTCTTCTGCCAGCCGGCTCATCATGTCGAGGACGGCCCCCTGCGCCTGCCCGAAGTTCGAGCTGACGATCACCTCGTCGATCCCCAGTTCCGCATAGGCCGACAGCCGGTCCACCATCTCGTCTCGGCCGCAGATCAGGATGTTCTGGCGGAACTCTTCAACGGTCTGCGCGCGCGGCAGGGGCCGGATGATGCCATGCTCAACGATGCCCGGTCCGCCAAAGACGTTGTCGAAACTTTTGTAATATTGATAAGCCTTTGCGACCATTTCCTCACATTCCTCGGGCCGGTCGGTGACGAAGATTCCACGCTGCAGGGACAACCGTTGCCCCGTCTTCCCCGACCGCGCCGCGCCCCGGTGGAAGGCCGAGACCTGCCCCTCCAGCACCCCGTGGCTGGCCGACAGGGGCGTCGTCTGGATGTGATAGCCCTTGGCCGCCGCCGCCTCGATCCCCGGCGGGGCCATGATCGCCAGCGCAAGCGGGATCGGGTCCTCGGGCCGCGGCATCACGGTCAGCGCGTCGAACTTGTACCAGTCGCCGTCCCAGGCGACCTCTTCCCGGGTCAACAGCGCCTCCAGCACGGCAAGGCTTTCCTCGAACCGCGCCTTCGTCTCCTCGATCGGCACGCCGATCCGCCCGGTTTCGAAGCCAAAGGCCCCTTTGCCCACCCCAAGCACCAGCCGCCCGCCGCACAAGGCCTGCGCCTGCACCACCTCGCCCGCAAAGACCCGCATGTCGCGGATCGGCAGCTGGCAGATCGCCGTGGTGATCTCCACCCTTTGCGTCCGCGCCGCGATTGCCACCGCGAACTGCAACGGCGACGGGACCAGCAGGATGTTCAACAGGTGATGCTCCGGCACCGAGACACCGCGAAATCCACAAGCCTCGGCATGGACCGCCTGCGCCAGCATGTCGGCCCAAAGCCGCTTGCCCCCCACCGCCGGGTCCAGAAGATGCGAGTTCAGGAAATGCGAGATGTCCATGCTAGCCTCCCCTCCGATGGGTTGTACGGTTGTACAAGTCACAGGAACCTGTCAAGCATCACGTGAACCCGCTATTTCTGACAAATGACCCAGACACCCCGCAGCCAGACCCAGACCGACCGCCGTACCACCCTCGCCGAGGCTGCCCTCCGCGTCCTTGGCCGTGAGGGGCATGCAGGCCTGACCGCCCGCAAGGTCGCGGCCGAGGCGGGGCTCGCGCTTGGCCACATCACCTACAATTTCACTGACATGGACGATGTCCTGGCCGAGGCTTACCGCCTCCTCTCCGCCCGCCTGCGGGCAGCTTCCGACAGTGACCCCGGGGCCCCGCCCCACGACCGCCTTTCCGCCTTCCTGCGCGCAGGATTCACCGGCGATTTCCTGACGCCCGCGCATCTGCGCATCCGCATCGACCTCTGGTCCGCCGCCCTGACCCATCCCGCGGTGGCCGAAACGGAACGCGCGCTTTACGCCCATTACCGCGCCCGGCTAGAGGCACATCTTGCCCCCTTGGTCGCCGCACCCCGCATTCCTGCACTGGCCGACCTGATAATGGCGACACTCGACGGGCTCTGGCTTGACTGGATGCGCCGCCGCGATACCGGCGCGGTCGACAACGGGCTCCGGCTGATCGAAGAGCTGGTCCGGTCTCAGGAAACGGGCGCAACCGCCTGACAGGAAAACAGAAAGGCCGCCAGGGAAGGCGGCCTTTACGTCAACTCACTCTGCTGCTTCCTGCGGCGGCTCGTCCTCGGGCTTGCCGTCACCCTTGGGTTTGCGCGGACCGCGCGGACGGCGGGCAGGCCGGTCTTCGCGTGGCGCGGCCTCGGAAACCTCGACCACCTCGGGTTCAGACCGGGGCCGCACGCCGGATTCCGGCGTCTCGATCAGCCCGGTATCGTCGCCCGCATCCAGATCGATCACATCGACAATCACCGGCTGCTCTTCGGACCCGAGATCCCGTTCCGCCCGGAAGTCGCGGTTGTAGTCGCGCCGGTCGCCCCGGTCCTGCCGGTCGCCCCGATCCTGCCGCTCGGGCCGATCACCGCGATCCTGCCGATCGGGACGGTCGCCGCGCGGCTGGTTCTGCCCGCCATGCTGACCCAGATGCTGGCCGTTCTGGCCACCATTCTGCCCGCCGTTCTGGCCCCCGTTCTGTTGGTACTGCTGCTGGCGCGCCTCTTGTTCGGCCGCCATTTCCTTCATCGCCTCGGCGAGCATCCGCGTGTAGTGCTCGGCATGCTGCAGGAAATTCTCGGCTGCCACACGGTCATTCGACAGCTGCGCATCGCGGGCGAGCATCTGGTACTTCTCGATGATCTGCTGCGGCGTGCCGCGCACCTTGCCCTCGGGACCCGAGGAATCAAACACGCGGTTGACGATATTGCCGAGGGTGCGCGGGCGGTTCTGGTTGGAACGCGAGCGTTTCTTGGAAGAGCGCATCTTATCCTTATGATGGCTTTGGCCCGCGACCGCCGCCCCTCATGGGCAGCAAATCAAGGTCAGCAGGGCCTGGACGCTGTGCCAGGGCAGGTGATCACCTGCGCCCGACACTGGCCAGTAATCACAGGGTTTGGCTTGTGACAAGCGAATTTTGCCGAACGTCGAAGGAATCGGCGGGTCTCAGGCGCAGCCGCAACTGTCCGTGGCCCCGGGCTTGACCGCCGCAACGACCCGGTCTCGACCATCAAGGTCGG
>JBJTSJ010000422.1:0-15867 GCA_046076605.1 Tabrizicola sp. | reverse complement strand
CTTCGCGCAGGATCACCTCTTCGATGGCATCCGCCGCGCGCTCGCCATAGTTCTCCACATCCCACTGCTTGCGGTATTCGAGGCAGTGCGGGACCATGACGAAGCCGTCAGGATAGGGTCCATACTGCATCGCCCGCTGCGCCTGACCGGAGGTCGCGAGCGTGCCGATGGTCGTGCCGTGATAGTCCCGCTCACGGTAGAGGATCTTCCACTTCTTGCCGCCGTGGTGACGATGCGCGATCTGGCGCACCATCTTGTAGACCTTCTCGTTCGCCTCGGAGCCTGAGTTGTTGTAGTAGACGCGGGTCAGGCCCGGCATCTTCTCGATCAGGCGCTTGGAGAACATGGCGCCGGGGATCGACCCGGCGGACCCGGCGAAGTAGTTCAGCTTGATCAGCTGGTCGCGGACGGCATTGGCGATGCGTTCGCGCCCGTAGCCCACGTTGACGGTCCAGACCCCGCCCGAAACGGCGTCGATGTGTTCCTTGCCCTTGGCGTCCCAGACCCGCATTCCCTTGCCTTCGACAATGACGCGGGGATCGACGGTTTCGTACTGCTTGTGCTGGGAAAGGTGGTGCCAGACATGGGCGCGGTCGGCCTCGACCACTTCGCCGATGTCGTTCATGCCTGCGTAGTCTTCCATGACCCGTCCTTTCGGTTCGATTTTGCGCGGCATGATCCAGCATTCCGCGCGCGGCGGTTAGGACCAGAGCCATGCTGCCGTTATAGCCAGCTTCTACACCCTGTAGTAGTCCCGATACCAGTCGACAAAGCGCCCAAGGCCCGTCGCCAGGTCGGTGCGCGGCTGGAAACCCGTAAGCCGCTGCAAAAGCGAGCAATCCGCCCAGGTCGCAGGCACGTCGCCCGGCTGCATCGGCAGGAAGTTGCAGATCGCCTTGCGGCCGAGGAGGGTCTCCAGCGTGCGGATGAAGTCCATCAGGTGGACCTTGTCGGAATTGCCGACATTCACGATCCGCCAGGGCGCGATGGGGGAGAGGCTGTCGCCTTCGACCGCTGCCCCGCGCGCGCCGGCTGCGGGCGGGGCGAGGGGTAGAAGGCGGGCCACGCCCTCGACCAGGTCCTCAACCGCGGTGAAGTCGCGCCAAAGCTCGCCCTGGTTGTAGACGTCGATCGGCTCGCCCTGCAGGATCGCCTTGGCGAACTTGAAATAGGCGAGGTCGGGCCGGCCCCAGGCACCGTAGACGGTGAAAAAGCGGAAAAGCGTGACCGGCAGGCCCCAGAGATGCGCGTAGGAATGCGCCAGCCCCTCGACCGCCTTCTTCGTCGCGGCATAGACGGTCAGCGGGTGGTCGGTGCGGTCGGTTTCATGAAACGGCATCTTCGGGTTCGCGCCGTAGACCGAGGAGGTGGAGGCGATCATCAGATGCTTGACGGACAGGGCCTTTGCGACCTCCAACACGTTGAAACTGCCCGAAACATTGGTTTCAATATAGGATCGCGGATTGGCCAGACTGTAGCGGACCCCGGCCTGTGCGGCGAGGTGGATGATCGCGTCAGGGGCGAAGTCATCGGCCACCTGGGTGAGCCTGCCCATATCCTCCAGCATCGCCTCGGTCGCGGAGAACCCGGGGATTCCGGACAGGATCGCGTGCCGCTTCCGTTTCAGCGCCACGTCGTAATAGGGGGTCATCCCGTCCAGGCCATGCACCCGATGACCCGCCGCCAGAAAATGCCGCGCGAGGTGGAAGCCGATGAACCCGGCCGTCCCGGTGATGAGGATCTTTTGTGCCAAAGCCCGACCTTTCGCGCCTGCGGCGGACAATCCCTGTGCCCCCCCGCCAAGTCAAGCCCGCCAAGCAAACGCGGCCCTGCCCGGATCGCGCCATGGCTCTTGCAGAGCCCGGACGCTTCGGCTATCCCGTGCCCACCTTCGCGGCGGGTTGGCGGAGAGGTTACGCACCGGATTGCAAATCCGTGAAGACCGGTTCGATTCCGGTACCCGCCTCCATCTTCCCCTACCGGTCGATTTCCAGTGGCGCAGCGATGCAGCAGTTGCCGCGCATCGTGTTGACGTCAGACCGAAAAGGGGTGAAGGCTGCGCAACCGCAGGCTATACTGCGGCAAGGCAGAAACATGATGCCGGGCGAACCGGTGGGTGGGTTCGGGGTAAAGGCCGCAAGAACGGGCCGGGCCGGACCGCAAAGACGCGAGAGCAGGAGGCACAGGTGGTCGGCAAATTCCTTCTCGGCATGATGTCCGGTGGTCTTCTGGTCGCTGGCGGTCTGGTGATCGGCTCGGCCGTCGCCCCGTTGCGTCCGGCGAACGACAACGCCCCGGCAAACGCAACCAGCGAAGCGACGATCTCTGCCCCCGAGCCGACCGAGGCGGATGCTGGCAAGGCCGTGACACCCGACAGCGACGGTGACGCGGCGGCAAGCGCCCCGGCTGATCCAGCCGTTGCGCCCGACGAGGCCGCAGCAGAGCCAGAGGCGGCAGAGCCGGAGGAGAAGGCCGAAGCGTCGGCCGAAGCCGCCGCCGAACCCCAGCCTGAAGCGCCCTTGGATGCGCAGCCCGAAGTTGCCGCCGCCGAAGCAGGCTTGGCTGCCCCGGAGGCCCCGGCAACGGACGTGACCGAACCCGTGACGCCGGTGCCCGCCGAAGCCGCTGCCCCCGAAACGGCGGCTGCTCCTGCGCCGCTGGCCGAAACAGCGGCGGATCCAGCGGCCTCTGCGGTCGAAAAGACCACGCCGCCTGCCGCTGACGTTGCCGCAGAAACGACCCAACCCGCCGCCGATCCGGCACCAACCACGACCGCCGTGACCGAGCCAGCTCCGGACGCGGCTCCGGCGACAGAGGCTGTGGCCGAGGCGACTGCCTCGGCAGCGGAGCCCGAAACCACCGAACTGGCAGAGGCCGACACCGAAGAACCCGCTCCGGCCGAGGCGGAGGCGACGCCCGAACCTGCCGCTGCAGCAGCGCCCGAAGCCGCCGCAGCGCCTGCGGTCCAGCCGGAAACGACCCCGGCGACCGAAGCACCCGCCCCCGATGCCGCGCAGGACGCGACGACCGCAGCCCCGACCGAAACCGCCGTCGAAGCAGTGCCCGAACCCGCGCCGGAACCGGAACCCGCTCCAGAAGCGGCACCGGCCCCTGCACCCGACGCGCCTGCCGAGCCCGCCCCGGCTGGGGTGGTCGAGCCTGCCCCCGAGGCAAACCCGGAGCCTGCACCGGAGACTGCCCCCGAAGCCCCCGCAGAGCCGGCGGCAGAACCAGAAGCCGAACCGACGCCGGCCCCCGCGATGCCCGCACCCGAAACGCTGGACGAGGGCACCGACATGCCCGGTACCCAGCCCGAAGCTCTGCCCGGCACCGAAGATGAGGCTGGCATCGGCGATGAAGCCCAGGGGCTTCCGGGCCAGGAAGGCGGCTCGACTTTCGCGCCGACACCGGGGCTGATTGGCAAGGACAAAGGCGTGGTCATCCGGCGCGGCAGCGAGGCCGCACCCGACGCGGCGACCGATCCAGCGGCCGAACCCCCGGTGGATCCGGCTGCTGACCCG
Organism: Tabrizicola sp.; assembly: GCA_046076605.1. Lineage (GTDB taxonomy): Bacteria > Pseudomonadota > Alphaproteobacteria > Rhodobacterales > Rhodobacteraceae > Tabrizicola. Next base: position 12,346 of record JBJTSJ010000422.1, on the reverse strand, counting down.
GCTGCCGTCCCAGCCGATCCGCGGCCGATCGTCCGGTTCGCGACCAAGTTCGAGAACCCCGATGCGAAGCCTCCGATGGCCATCGTCCTGATCGACCAGGGGAATGCCGATCTTGACCGCGCGGGCCTTGCCGCCCTGCCCTTCCCGGTCAGCTTTGCGCTGGACCCGCTTGACCCCGCAACCCCGGACCGCGCAGCTATCTACCGGGCTGCAGGCCACGAAGTGGTGATGCTGGTCACCGGCATTGCACAGGGCGCTCAGCCGTCGGATGTCGAGGTGTCTTTCCAGTCGATGGAACAGGGTCTGCCCGAGGCGGTCGCCGTGCTTGATCTGGCCGAACCGGCCTTCCAGAACAACCGTGGCCTCGCCGGTGCCGTGGTGCCGATCCTGAAGGCGCAGGGCCGGGGGCTTCTGACGCGCGACGAAGGGCTGAATGCGGCCGATCAGGTCGCCCGGCGCGAGGACCTGGAGGCCGCGGTCGTCTTCCGCGATCTGGATACCGCCGGGGCCGACAAGGTTGCCGTGCGCAGGCTTTTGGACCGGGCGGTCTTCAAGGCTGGTCAGGACGGCCGGGTCAGCGTCGTGGGTGCAGCGACACCGGAAACGGTGGCAGCGCTGCTGGAATGGACGGTGGAAGGCAAGGCCGCGACCGTCGCGCTGGCGCCGGTGACGGCGGTGATGAAGGTCGACTGACCGCCGCGCGTCGCTGGTCGTCCTCCCTCCTCGCTGGCCCCAGCCGAGGAGGAGACCCAGTCGAACGAAGAGGCTTCCCTAGCCGTTGCCGCGCCCGGCAAAGCGGCCCGCATCTTCGGCCGCCCGGCGCAACGCGTTGGATTTGTTGACGGTTTCCTGATACTCCGCCTCGGGGTCGCTGTCGAAGACCACACCCCCGCCCGCCTGGATGTAGAGCGTCTCGTCCTTCAGGACCGCCGTGCGCAGCGCGATGCAGAAGTCCATCTCGCCGTTCGCGGCGAAATACCCCACGCCCCCGCCATAGACGCCGCGCTTTTCCGGCTCCAGCTCGTCGATGATCTCCATCGCGCGGACCTTTGGCGCGCCGGACACCGTTCCGGCCGGCAGACCTGCCAGAAGCGCGGAAAGGGCATCCTGGCCATCCGCGATCTCGCCCACCACGTTCGACACGATGTGCATGACGTGGCTGTAGCGTTCGATGATGAAGGTTTCCGTGGGCCGCACGGTGCCGACCTTCGCCACCCGGCCCACGTCGTTGCGGCCCAGGTCCAGAAGCATCAGATGCTCGGCCCGTTCCTTGGGATCGGCCAGAAGGTCCAGCTCCAGCGCCTTGTCCTCTTCCGGCGTCGCGCCTCGTTTGCGGGTGCCCGCGATGGGGCGGACGGTGACCTCGCCACCGCGCAGGCGGACCAGGATTTCCGGACTGGCGCCGACGATCTGGAAGCCGCCGAAGTTGAAGAAGAACATGAAGGGAGACGGGTTCGTGCGCCGCAGGGAGCGATATAGCGCGAAGGGCGGCAGGGTGAACCGCTGCGACCAGCGCTGGCTGGGCACCACCTGGAAGATGTCGCCCGCACGGATGTAGTCCTTCGCCTTCTCGACGGCGGCCTTGTAGCCCTCATGCGTGAAGTTCGACGTCGCGGGGCCGACTGGCGCCACATCGCCAAGATCACGCGCAGCGGACGGTGCCCGGTCCAGATCGCGCAGCGCGTCCATCACCCGTTCCGCCGCCTGCGCATAGGCCGCCCGCGCCGAGAGGCCCGACGAGACCCAGGCCGGCGCCACCACGGTGACCTCGCCCTTGACCCCGTCCAGCACCGCGACGACCGAAGGCCGGATGAGTTCCGCATCGGGCAGACCCAGGGGATCGGGGTTCACATCCGGCAGATGTTCGACCAGACGGATCATGTCATAGCCGAGATAGCCGAACAGACCCGCCGCGACCGCAGGCATCCCTTCCGGCATCTCGATCCGGCATTCGGTCAGCAGGTCCCGCAGGGTCTGCAGGGGGGTGCCCGGCAGGTCGACAAAGGCCTGACGGTCAAACCGTGCCTCGCGGTTGATGCGGCTTTGCGTGCCCCGGCACTGCCAGACCAGATCCGGCTTCATCCCGACGATGGAATAGCGCCCGCGGACCTCGCCCCCGGTGACCGATTCCAGCATGAACGTGTCCGCCCGGGCATCGCCCAGCTTCAGCATCAGGCTGACCGGAGTATCCAGGTCAGCCGCCAGCCGCGCCCAGACGATCTGGTTCTTCCCCGCGTTCCAGCCCGCCTCGAACTCTGCAAAACCAGGCGAAAGCTGCATCAGGGCATGCTCGCATTGACCGCGTTGATCGCGGCCTGATCGAGCGTGATCCCCGCCTGGGAGGTCAGAGCCGATGTGAAAGCGGCAAAGGCATCGGCCGTGATGGCCTGCTGTGCCTGGGCGGCCAGCGCCTCCTGCATCGCCTGGGCGTCCTCACCTTCGGTTTCGGCGGGCAGGATGCGGTCAAGCTGCACCACGGCGACGAAGTCCGGCGTCTCGATCACTTGCACGTCGCCTTGCGCCATTTTGAAGACATCGGCCAACAGCGTCTCTGGCGCATCTTCGACAAAGCCGTTCCGCGCCATTTCCGGGGTCACGTCGACGATGCCGAAGCTGCCGATCGCCGCCCCGCCTTCCAGCGCCGATTTGATCTCGATCGCGCGCGCGGCCAGAGCCTGGGCGACGGCCGTCCTGCGCCAGTCCTCGGTCACGCGGTCCTTTGCCTCGTCAAAGGGGATCGGCGCGGCCGGGACGATTTCGTCCAGCCGCAGCGTCACCACCCCGCCATCCTCCAGGACGATCGCTTCGGCAAAATCCTCGGCCTGCACCGCGTCGGCCGCCGCACGGAAGGCAGGATAGCCCTCGATCGCCGCATCGCCCTGTTGGCCCGGCACGTAGTCAAGCGTCGCAAGCTGCAGTCCGGCGTCCTTGGCCAGGTCCTCCAGCGTGGCACCGCCAGCCAGAAGATCGTCGATCTCCTCGACCTTGTCGGCGATCAGGCGGCGCGCCGCGTCGGTCTGGAACTCGATCGCCAGCGTGTCGCGCGCATCCTCGAAACTGGTTTCCTCGGCGGCCAGGACCGAGCCCACCCGGAACAGCGCCGGGCCAAGGTCGGTGGCCAGCGGCCCGACCACATCGCCTTCGGTTGCGGCAAAGACCGGCTCGCCCGCTTCACCCAGGTCAGCTTTGGTCAGGTCGCCAAGGTCGATGTCTTCCAGCGTGAGGCCACGTGCGGCGACCAGCTCCTCGAACGGCTTTCCGCCGTCAAGCTCGGCCCGGGCCGCATCTGCCGCAGCCTGGTCCGGATAGATCAGGCGTTCGATGATCCGGCGTTCCGGCATGACGAATTCGCCAATCCGGTCCTGGTACAGCTCTTTAAGCAGGGCCTCGTCGACCGGCTGGTCCTTGGCAATCGGCTCGGGCAGAAGCGAGGCAAAGGTGATCCGCTTGGCCTCTGGTTTGGTGAAGCGGTCGACATGCGCGTCGTAATGGGCCTTCAGGTCGGCCTCGGTCGGCTCGGCCACCGGGGTCGTCAAGTCCGCCTCAACCAGCCGCAACAGCGAAAAACCGCGCCGTTCCGCAGCCCAGGCATAGATCGTGTCGGTCATCGCATTCGGAGCGGCAAAGCCCCGCGCGACGGCCCCCTGCAACAGGCCGCGGCTGATGTCGCGGCGCAGGTCGGATTCGAATTCGGCCTCGGTCGTGTTGTTGCGTTCCAGGACAAAGCGATAGGCCTCACGGTCGAAATCGCCAGAGGTGCCCTTGAAACCGTCCATCCCCATCAGTTCGGTCGCAACGACCTCATCGCCCACGGAAATCCCGACCCGAGTGGTCTCGTTGTCCAGGGCCGCCCGGGTGATGACCGACTGCAGCACCTGCTGGTCGATGCCGAACGCCATCGCCTCTTGCAGCGAAACCTGCTTGCCGATCTGCTGCGACAGGGCGTTGATCTGCGTCTGCAGCGCCCGGGCATAATCATCGGCGGTGACGTCCGTCTCGCCGACGCTGGCGACCTTGGTCACCCCGCCCCCGAAGCTGGTCACCCCGAAACCGCCCAGACCCAGGATCAGCATCCCCATCAGCGTCCAGACTGCAAATTCCTGCAGCTTGCCGCGGGAACGCTTGCTGTCTTCGGTCGGGGTCGTGGCCATGGTTCTGCCTTCGAAAGAGTTCGATCAGGTGAATAGTGGGAAGCCCGCGGGGGGGCAAGGTCAAGATCGCCGAGCCACCTGGCGGATCACACCGCCGTCAGGGCGGTCAGGGCCGGAACGCGGCCAGCCGCCGGATCACTTCGGCAATACCCGTCGTATCCACGTTGGCAAAGGCGATCCGGATCTGGCGTTTTCCAGCGTCCGACCCCTCTGGCTGGAACATGGTCCCCGGCAGCATCAGCAGCGAAGCCTCGGTCACCAGCCGTTTGCACAGGACGTCCGAGGCCATGTCGAAGGGGTGCTCGACATAGGCGAAATAGGCCCCGCAGCCCAGAAGCTTCCAGCCCGGCAGGGCCTGGAACCCTTTGACCATCGCGGCGCGGCGGGCGAGGATTTCATCCCGTTCCCCTGCGACCCACTGGCCCAGGTTCCGCATCCCCCACAAGGCGCCGATCTGGCCCAACTGGCTGGGGCAGATCGCGACAGTGTCGAGGAACTTTTCCACCTCGGCCAGCCGGGTCGCGCTGGCCACAACGGCCCCCACCCGATGCCCGGTCAGCCGGTAGGCCTTGGAGAAGCTGTACAGCTGGATCAACGTGTCGGCCCAATCCGGATCGGCGAACAGGTCATGCGGCGCGCCCGTCCGGCTGTCGAAATCGCGGTAGGTTTCGTCCACGATCAATGCCAGGCCCTTCGCTCGGCAGAGGTCGCGGAAGGCCGCCAGGGTTTCCGCCGGATACTCCACCCCGCCGGGGTTGTTCGGGCTGACCAGCACAATGGCGCGGGTGCGGTCTGTGACCAGCGCGGCCGCCGCCTCGGCCGAGGGGATCAGCGTCGGCCCGGTGTCCAGCGCCACCGTCTTCACCGCGGCCATGTCGAGCCACATCTTGTGATTGAAGTACCAGGGCGTCGGCAGGATCACCTCGTCCCCAGGCCCGGCAAGCGTCGCCGTGACAGTGCAAAAGGCCTGGTTACAGCCTTGGGTGATCGCGACCTGCGCAGGGTCGATTGCGCCACCGTAACTGGCCGACCACTGGCGGGCGATCTCTTCCCGCAGCGCGGGCAGGCCCAGGACCGGGCCATAGAGATGCGCCTGCGGATCGTTCAGCGCAGCATCGGCCAGCGCCTGCCGAAGCCCCAGGGGCGGGCTGTCGACCGGGGCGGCCTGGCTGATATTGATCAGCGGGCGATCGGCCGGAAAGGTCACCCCCTGGATCCAGCGCCGCGCCTCCATCACCGGTGGCGGTTCCGTGGCGGCAAAGGCGGGGTTCAGCGGCAAGGTCATGCGACAGGCTTTCGGAGAGGCGTTGCAGTCAAGGGACCTTCGACCGAAACGCGACCGGGTTCAAGCCGAGACCGCGGGTCCCAGCAAGCGATACTCGCGCCAGGTCAGCCCGATCATCAGCAGGTCAAAGGCCGATAGCGCCAGCAGCATGGGCGAGCCGGTCAGCGACCACTCATACATCTGGTACAGGATGAAGCCGGACAGCAGCACCATTGCCGCCGGATAGGACCAGCGCAGCCGAAGGACCAGCCCGGCCACCACAAGAAGCTTCAGCACCCCGTGGCTGACCAGATAAAGCGCATAGAAATGCTGGCTATCCGCCGTGAACCCCTGCGCCGACTGCTGAAACCACAGCGCCATGCGATCAGTCGGATCCTGCGCCAGTTCATGTCGGGTCAGCCAGCCTGCCAGGCGATGCAGCGCAGAGTTGGTCGTCAGCAGAAGACCAAGACCGGCTGCCGTCTCCAGAAAGGCCAAGAGCCCTTTGGCGATCAGTCCGACCTCGAACACCCCATGCAGCCACCGCCCAAGCGCCGCCGCCCGCGCGAGGACCATCGGCCTCAGTCCGCCCCGCGCATCGGCTGGACGTATTGCAGCGCCATGTCCCAGGGGAAGAAGATCCAGGTGTCCTGGCTTACGGACGTGATGTAGGTGTCGGCCTGCTTCTCGCCCTCGGGCTTGGCATAGACGCAGGCAAAATGCGCCTTGGGGTACATCCGGCGGATCAGCTCCAACGTGCGACCGCTGTCCACAAGGTCATCGACGATCAGGATCCCCGTCCCATCACCCATGATGTCCGCTTGCGGGGCCTTGATCACCTGCGCCTCGCGCCGCTGATCCTGCTTGCCGCCGCCGGAATGGTAGGACTTCACGCTGATGCTGTCGACGACCCGGATGTCCAGTTCCCGGCTGACGATCATCGCCGGAACCAGCCCGCCCCGCGTGATCCCAACCACCGCCTTCCAGGTGCCCCCCTCGCCCGGACCCTTGCCGTCCAGCCGCCAGGCGAGCGCCCGGGCGTCGCGGTGGATCTGGTCCCAGCTGACGTGAAACCCTTTTTCATGCGGCAGGCGGTCGGCGGACATGGGGCTCACTCCTTCAGGTGGCGACGATCTTGACGCCCAGCAGCGCCAAGGCGGCGCCGAAGCAGCGGTCGATCACGGTTTTCAGGCTGATATAGGCCGCCCGGGTGCGGTCCATGGAAAAGATGCGGGCGACAAGGCTGTTCCAGGCGGTCTCCAGAACCAAGATCATCCCGATCAGGCAGGCCAGCACCCAGACAGGCGTGCCTGGGCTGATCGTGCCCAGGAAGATCGAGGAATACATCACCACGGCCTTCGGGTTCGACAGATTGGTCCAGAGGCCAAGCCGGAACGCCGCGAAGGGTGACCGGGGCACGGGACGGGCGTCCTCGGCGACGAAAGGCGTCTTCGCGTCGCGCCACAGGTGCCAGGCCATCCACATCAGGTAGGCCGCCCCGCCGACCTTCAGCGCCCAAAGGAGCGAGGGCGCTGCGTCGAAGATCAGATGCAGCCCGAACATCGCGGCAAGGGCCCAGACGACCGCGCCCGTGGCGATGCCCAGCGCCAGCATGACGCCGGTCCGGAAGCCTTCGGTCAGACCGGTCCGCGCCGACATCAGCACCGCCGGACCAGGCGAAATCACCGCGAACAGCACCAGGCCGACGAAGGCGAGGAAGGCCGCAACGCTCACTGCCCGTTTTCCTTGCGCCCGGTGATCAGGTCGATGTCCGGCGCGTCGATCGCCTTCATGCCCACCGCATGATAGCCCGCATCGACATGCAGGTTCTCGCCCGTGGTGCCGCTGCCAAGGTCGGACAGCAGGTACAGCGCAGCCTTGCCGACCTCTTCCTGCGTCACGTTCCGCCGCAGCGGAGAGTTCAGCTCGTTCCAGCGCATGATATAGCGGAAATCGCCGATGCCGCTGGCCGCAAGGGTCTTGATCGGCCCGGCGCTGATCGCGTTCACGCGAATGCCGTCCTTGCCCAGATCCTCGGCCAGGTACTTGACCGAAGCCTCAAGCCCGGCCTTGGCCACACCCATCACGTTGTAGTGCGGCATGACCTTTTCCGCGCCGTAATAGGTCAGCGTCAACAGGCTGCCCCCCGGGCCCATCATCGCACTGGCCCGCTGGCAGACGGCCGTAAAGGAATAGACCGAGATGTCCATCGCCAGCGCAAACCCAGCGCGGCTGGTGTCGACATAACGGCCGCGGAGTTCGTTCTTGTCGGCGAACCCGATCGCGTGGACCAGGAAATCCAGCTGCCCCCACTCCGCCTTCAGCGCCGCGAACAGCGCATCGATGCTGTCGTCGCTGGCCACGTCGCATTCGAACAGCCGCGGCACGCCGAGGCTTTCCGCCAGCGGCTCCACCCGTTTCTTCAGCTGCTCGCCCTGGTACGAGAACGCCAGCTCTGCCCCCTGCGCGGCCACCGCCTGCGCGATGCCCCAGGCGATGGACTTGTCATTCGCCAGGCCCATGATCAGCCCGCGCTTGCCCTGCATCAGTCCAGTTGACATTCCCGGCCCCTCACCCACTTTTCGTTGCAAAGACGTGTAGGCGATGCGGGGCCGTCCTTCAAGGCAGGTCCTCCGCACGATGGAAGGAGCTCCCATGGATCGGTCCGGCATTTTCGCGGGCAGCGACCCTTTCGCGATTGCCCGCGCCTGGCTGGCCGAAGCCGAGGCGTCGGAGCCGAACGATCCCAATGCCATCGCGCTGGCTACGGTGGATGCCGACGGCCTGCCCAACGTCAGGATGGTGCTGCTGAAAGAGATCGAGGCCGATGCCTTCGTCTTCTACACCAACTACGGCTCCAAAAAGGGGGAGGAGATCGCGGCTTCGGGCAAGGCGGCCTTTGTCCTCCACTGGAAATCGCTCCGCCGCCAGATTCGCGTGCGTGGCACCGTTACCCGCGAGGAAGGCCCCCAGGCCGACGCCTATTTCAACAGCCGCAGCCTGAAGTCGCGCCTGGGCGCCTGGGCCAGCCAGCAGTCGCAGCCCCTCGCTTCACGCGAGGCGCTGATGGCCGAAGCTGCCCGCGTCGCCCTCACCAAGGGACCGAGTCCGTCCCGCCCGCCCTACTGGGGCGGCTTCCGGATTCAACCCGTCGAGATCGAATTTTGGGCCGACGGCGCATTCCGGTTGCATGACCGTTTCCGCTGGCGCAAACTTGACGCATCGGAACCCTGGGAGATCACCCGGCTGAATCCCTGAGTTTCGGCGTGCTGCAGAGTTTTTTATTGTACCGTTGTTGAATTGCCCTTGATCCCGGCAGGACATTTCCGCCATCAGTGCGGTCTAGGGCTCATTCTGGGGAGAAGGCTCTGTCTATGACGGACGAAGAAGAGGTCATGCAGGTCGTGCATGGTCGCGTGAAGTGGTTTGATCCATCCAAAGGCTTTGGGTTTATCGTTTCTGACCAGATCGACGCCGACATTCTGTTGCATGCAAACGTACTGAGGAACTTCGGTCAGGGGTCCGTCGCCGATGGCGCGGGAATCGAAGTGCGCATCCAGCGAACGCAGCGCGGGGTTCAGGCTGTCGAAGTGATCCGCATCGACCCGCCTGAAGGACTTGTCCAGCCCTTGGGCGAGGATGCTGACGCGCTTATCGGCGCGGACATTGCGTCGCTGGAACTGGAACCCGCCCGGGTAAAGTGGTTCGACAAGGGCAAGGGCTTCGGCTTTGCGAATGTCTTCGGACGTCCCGAAGACGTGTTCGTTCATGCCGAAGTGCTGCGCGTCTCGGGCTTTGCCGATCTCGCCTCGGGCGAGGCGGTGGCCCTGCGGATCATCGACGGGCGGCGGGGCCGGATGGCGGTGCAGGTGGTCTCCTGGGAAGCCGCCAATCGCGCGCGGCAATGACGACGTGGCGCGCCAGCCTTGCGCTGACGCTGGTGCTGCCGGGCAGCGCCTGGGCAGACGCGACCTGCGCGCCTGGACGCCTTGACATCCGCTGGGACGGCGGTCGTGAAAGTTTTGTGATCGAGGTCGCCGATGAGGCTGAGGAACGCTCTCGCGGACTGATGTTCCGCGAGGCGATGCCGCTCAACGAAGGCATGCTGTTCGTCTACGAAGCCCCGCGCCGGGTCGGGTTCTGGATGAAGAACACCCTGATCCCGCTGGACATGGTGTTTGCCGACCCGACCGGAACGGTGACGCGCGTCCATGCCAATGCCGTTCCCGGGGACCTGACCCCGATCGATGGCGGCGACGGCGTGCAATATGTGCTGGAGATCAACGGCGGGCTTGCAGCCAAGCTTGGGATCGCCCCCGGCGCCGTCCTGCGACATCCTGCGATTGGCGCGGACAGTGCCGCCTGGCCCTGCGCAGAATAGCAACCGCCTGCCCGCGCTGCACTGACCGCGGCCCGCTGGATTTGCCGTGCCATAGCTTGTAGAAAGACCCGGGCCTTTCCGTGCCCTCGGGGTCAACCTTGCCGTCGTAACCTCCGGTCTCTGTTGCTCCACCTGAACCGCACCCGGGCAAGCGCCGCGCTTTCCGGGGCACTCCACACGTTCGCAGGGTGGCTGGCGCGAGACCGGATCGGCGTCGTCCACCGCGCGTCCCGTCAGGAACAAACCCTTAGCCCCGCCTGACCCACCCGCATTCCGCGCCCCGTCCGGGTGACCTCCGCTGCCGTCCTGGCGAACTTCCGAACGGAAGGCCAAGACGCGATGACCCGCATCCTTCATGTCACCTGGCATGTTGTCCCCCTCTCACTGCCCCTGGCGCAACGACACTGCAGCACCTGCGGCGGACCCCGCCTCTTCCATTGCAGCGGCAAGGTTCGCCTGAACGCCAACGGACGCCGGCTGGATGCCTGGCTGATCTACAAATGCCAGGCCTGCGACCGGACCTGGAACCTGCCGATTCTGGACCGCACACCCGTGGCCGAAGTGCCGCCCGCCGAGCTTTCGGCCATGCAGGCCAGCGATCCGGCCTGGGTCCGGTCGCGCGCCTTCGACCTGGCAGCCTTGCGCCGCCATGTACCGCAGGTCATCTTGCCGACGGATCTGGCAGTGACGAAACAGGTGCCTGGCACAGGGTCCGGTGACTGGTCCCGGATCGTTCTGGCCATCGAAGCCCCCTGGCCGATCGGCCTGCGCCTGGACCGGCTTCTGGCGCACGAGCTTGACCTGTCCCGGTCCAGCCTTCAGGCGATGATGGGCACAGGCGCGCTTGGCATCGAGCGGGGATCGCGCACGGCGTTGAAGACAGCTTTGGCCGGTTCGGTCGTCCTGCGGTTCGACTTCGATGGCATCGCGGCCAGCACCCGTACCGATCTGGCGCGGGCCTTTGGTCCGCCGCCGCCCGGCGAGGGCCTCTGACATCCGGCACAACGGGAAAACACCCGGGACCGCAAACAGGAAGGCTTTTCATTCCCGGCCGATCCCGCTAAACGAACCCCCGTCGGGGCGTAGCGCAGTCTGGTAGCGCGACGGTTTTGGGTACCGTAGGTCGAGAGTTCGAATCCCTCCGCCCCGACCACCATCTTGCGTGCCGCTTGCCCTGCCGGGCGCAAAACTTTTCGAAAAGTTTTGCCAAATTCCTTCGAAGGAATTTGCGCCCGACCCCGACCCGGCCCATATCCTGTCAGCAGAGGCTTTCCTGATGACCATCGCCTTCGACCACAGCTATGCCCGCGACCTGCCCGGCACCTATCTGCGTGTCGCGCCAGATGCCGCCCCTGCCCCGCGGCTTCTGGCACTGAACCGGCCGCTGGCCGACACGCTTGGCCTGTCGCTGACCGAGGCTGAAGCCACACGCTGGTTCTCGGGCGCCGAGCTGCCGCCCGGGGCCGAGCCTATCGCCCAGGCCTATGCCGGCCACCAGTTCGGTGGGTTCTCGCCCCAGCTTGGCGACGGTCGCGCGCATCTTCTGGGAGAGATCGTCACGCCCAAGGGCCGGTTCGACATCCAGCTGAAAGGCTCGGGCCGCACCCCGTTTTCGCGCGGCGGTGACGGCAAGGCCGCCATCGGCCCGATGCTGCGCGAGTACCTGATCTCGGAATTCATGGCTGCCGTCGGAGTGCCCACCACCCGCTCCCTCGCCGTCGTGGCGACGGGCGAAGAGATCTGGCGCGAGACGAAGCTGCCCGGCGCAGTCCTCGCCCGCGTCGCTGCCAGCCACCTGCGCGTTGGCACCTTCCAGTTCTTCGCCGCCCGCGGTGAGGCCGACAGGGTCAAGGCGCTCGTCAACTATGCCATCGCGCGGCACTACCCCGACCTCGCGCAGGCCGAGACCCCTGCCCTTGCGCTCCTCGATGTCGTCATCGCCCGGCAGGCACGCCTGATCGCCGAATGGATGGGCCTTGGCTTCATCCACGGCGTGATGAACACCGACAATATGGCGATTTCCGGCGAGACCATCGACTACGGCCCCTGCGCCTTCATGGAAGCCTATGCGCCGGGCACGGTGTTTTCCTCGATCGACCACCGGGGCCGCTATGCCTATGCCAACCAGCCGCTGATCCTTGGCTGGAACTTGGCGCGGCTGGCCGAAACACTGGTGCCCCTTCTTGATGCTGACGCCGACAAGGCCATCGACATTGCCAACGACCGCCTGACCGGCATCGCCGCGCACTATCGTGCCGAGTGGCTGACCATGATGCGCCGCAAGCTTGGGCTGCTGGGTGAGGACGACACCGACGCCGAACTCGCCGACGACCTGATGACGGCGATGGCAGGCGCCGACTGGACCCTGACCTTCCGCCGCTTGGCCGATGAGGCCGCGCTGCGCCCTCTCTTCGACGATTATTCGAAGATGGAGGCCTGGCTCCCGCGCTGGCGCGCCCGCACGGGCGACGGCGCAGCCCGGCGCCTGGCGGCCGCGAACCCCGCCGTCATCCCGAGGAACCACAAGGTCGAAGAGGCCCTCACCGCTGC
>JBJTSJ010000421.1:0-3458 GCA_046076605.1 Tabrizicola sp. | reverse complement strand
CCGGTTGTCGTGGTGCACAGAAGGTCCGACACCGCATCGGGGTCGCCGGTGGCCACCAGCCGTTCATGCGCCAGCTGCAGGGGCGCGGCGTGGAGATAGTCGAACAGCTTGCGGTCCAGCCCCGCCTCCAGCCCCCCGGCGCGCCCGGTTCCAATAATGTCGGCGGCGGGACCGTTGTAGAAGACCAGCGCATGGTCGGCGGAACACAGGATCACCCCCACCGGCACGTCCGAGAGGAGAGCCTCAAGCCGCGCCTTTTCCGACCCGAGCCGCAGGGTTTCCCGCGCCACTGCCTCGGCCAGGGCCGACCGCGTCTCGGCCAGGCTTTGCGCGGCGGCCTGCGCGGCGGGGGCAAGATCGCCCAGGTAGCGGGCGATGGCTGCGTCCATCTCGGCGGTGACGTCGGAATGGGCGCGCGCGCGCAGAGCGCCGGACAAGGTCTCGATGGGCTTGGCGACGTTCAGATCAAACAGATACCAGACCGTGGCCACCAACCCCAGCGCCGCGAATCCGGCCAACACGCCCGCCTGCACGAACCCCTGCCCCACCCCGGGCTGGCCCAGTCGGCTGTAGCCCAGCCAGAGGCCAACGGCCGTCGCCGCAAGGATTGCAGCCGCGAGGCCCGCGAAGATCAGGAAGACCCGCAAGCGAAGGCTCAGGCCGGTCAGCATGGCCTAGACCTCCGGCTGCAGAAGCCGCCGCACCTCGTCGCGCAGGTCCTTCAGCTCGAAGGGTTTCGAGATGAACCCGTCCGCGCCCAGCGCAATCCCCTTGCGCCGCTCGATGGTCGATCCGCGGGCGGTCATCATCAGCACCTTCACGTCCGACAACGAGGGGTCGGTGCGGATGCCCTCGCAGATCTCATAGCCTGAGACCTCGGGCAGCATGACGTCCAGCAGGACAAGGTCGGGGTGCGTATCCCGGATGCGGGGAAGCGCATCGGCCCCACTGGCCACGCGGTCGTGGTCATAGCCCTCGCGGGTCATCAGGTAGTCCAGCGCGACGGCGATGTTGTCCTCATCCTCGACGACAAGGATGCGCGGCTTGCGGTCCATGCCCTACCCCTCCTTGCAGGCGGCCTCTTGCAGGCCGTCGGTTGCACTCAGCACCACCCAGTCAGCCCCGGTCAGGGTCCCGTTCGCGTCGATCGCCATCCCCTCGGTCACCGGCACGCGGCGGTTCCCGGCGCAGTCGAAGACCATCAGCGCATTCTGCGGGTTCTCCCAGCGGGCGAAGCCGAAGACCGGAGCGACGATCAGCTCGGCCCGCTCCGGGTGGCGGGCCAGTTTGGAACTGTCGAGCGCGGTGAACCGGCTTACCAGGGGTGCGACATAGGTCCAGGGCCGCAAGGGCGAGGCGGTGATCTCCTGGTTGGCCACGACAAACTCGGGCGGCAGCGCGGCCGTCACGCGGCCAAACCAGCTGTATTCCATGTAGATCGCGGTCACGATCAGCCCGGCCCCGGCCGCGACCGGGGTCAGCCAGCCCGGGATCGAGCGAAAGCGTTTGCGCAGCGCCCAAAGGAACAGGCCCAGGGTCAGGGCGACGAAGAACGAGCCGAGGAGTTCAAGGGCCATTTGGGTCTCAACTTCTGGCGCCGCGGGACGATCCCACGGCGGATTGCATGGTGCGCACGACGACGAAGGCGTCGCGCAGGTGGCTGCGTTCGAAATCCGACAGTTCTGACGGCGCGATGAAGTTGTCCGGCTTCTCGCCGCCCTTCACCCGCCGCGCCTGGTGTTCCAGCCGGGATTGGGCGATCAGGTCGTAGGCCTCGATCAGGTCACGCCCGCCCGAGGCCGAGATGACCCCCGCCTCGACAGCCGCTTCCAGCCGGGCGCGGGTGTTCACGGCCGGTTGCTCTCCGATCAGGGCATAGACCCTTCCGAGGTCCACCACCGGCACGACACCGTTCATCTTCAGGTCGATGTGGTTCTTGTGCTCGCCCGAGCGGATGGTGGCAAAGCCGCGCAGAAGGCCCAGGGGCGGATGGTGCTTCAGGCTGTTCGATATCATGTGCGCCACGAAGATCGAGTTCTTCGCGGCCATGTCCAGCACCTCGGCCTGCAACGTGGTGTAAAGGCTGGCCGTGCCGCCGATGGGCCGCAGGTCGAACATCACGGAGGCCAGCATCTGTGCCATCGGGTCGGGGGTCGCCACCCAGCGCCGGAAATACTCGCGCCAGACGCGGACCGGCTGGCACCATTGCGGGTTCGTGGCCATCATGTCGCCCGGGCAGTAGACATAGCCGCAAGCGTTCAGCCCGTCGCTCACGATCTTCGCCAGCTTCGCGAAATAGGCCATGTCGACCTCTGTCGCGGCATCGTCGATCATCAGGCAGTTGTCCTGGTCGCTGACGCCGGTCTGCTCTTGCCGACCCTGCGACCCGCAGGCCAGCCACAGGTAGGGCACCGGCGCGGGCCCAAGCTCGGCCTCGGCCATCGCCAGCAGGCGCCGCGTCACCGTGTCGGCGATGTCGGTGATCAGCCGCGTCACCACCTCATGCGCCGACCCGCCGCCCACCAGTTGCACCAGAAGCCGCGGAATCCGCGAAGTGTTCTCGGCCAGTTCCGCCACCGTCTGCGCCGTCGCCGCATCGCGGACAAGCAGGGCCGAGCTGACCGCCTGGAACCGCACCAGGTCGGTCTGGGTGATCATACCCACCAGCTTGCCGTCATCCACGACCGGCAGATGCCCGATCCGGTGTTCCAGCATCCGGTTCAGCACATCCGAACCCAGACTGTCGGGCGTCAGGGTCAGCGGGTCCTGCGCCATCACCGCGCTGACCGGGGTGGCGGGGTCCAGCCCGCCCGCAAGCACCTTGTTGGTGAAGTCACGGGCCGTGACGATGCCCACCAGCCGTTCCTCTGCGACCACCGCGAGACACGAGACATGCGCGTCCCGCATCTGTTCTGCCGCCTTGCGGATGGTGGTGTCGGGCGCAACCGCAATCGGCGCCCGGGCCAGAAGACCACCCACCTTACGGGTCGAGATGTCTGCCTGCCGGTTGTCCTGCCCCCGACCCCGATGAAAGAACCGCTCGAAAGCCGGATAGGTCGCGATCAGCCGCTGGAACTCGGCCTGCGGAAGCATCAGGATCTCGGCGCCCTCGGTCGCCCGGGCGGTGGTCACCGCGATGCCGTCGCGCATCAGGCCACGTTCGCCAAAGCTGTTGCGCGGCCCCAGAAGCGAGACGAGACCGCCCGAAGGCTCCAGCACCTCGACCGATCCGTCCAGGATCAGGAAGATCCCCGTCAACGGCTCGCCTGCTGAATAGATCACGGCGCCATCGTCATAGTGCCTGCGGCTGAAAGAGACGGCGACCCGCGCCATCTCGTCCCGCGGCAGGCTGTCATAGGGGTGCACCGTCTCCAGGAAGGCCAGTAGCGGGGTGCTGTCCTGATCCATGATCCCAGTTGTCCGGTGAAAAGGGATGCGCCCCCGGGTTGGTCCCGGGG
>JBJTSJ010000420.1:0-3270 GCA_046076605.1 Tabrizicola sp. | reverse complement strand
GTAGCGCATCAGCGCGTCGACCCAGGCGGCGCCCTCGGGCGAGTAGGCGGCGGTGGCCATGTGCATCCCGAAGGAGTTGGGCGAGATGCCCATCGCGTTCATCGTGTCGGCGAAGGTCTTGCGAAGCGCGGGGTCGGCGATAATCACGTTGCCGATATGCGCGCCGGCGATGTTGAAGGTCTTGGTGGTGGCCGTCATCATTACCAGCCGGTCGGCGATCTGCGGTGCGGCGAGCGCCATGACGGTGTGTTTCTGGCCCGGGTAGACGAGGTCGTGGTGGATCTCGTCGGACACCAGGATCAGGTCGTGCTTCACGCAGAAATCGGCGATCTGGCGCAGTTCGTCGACCGTCCAGACCCGGCCGCCGGGGTTGTGGGGCGAGCAGAGGATGAACATCTTTTCGCGGCCGGTAAGGTGTTTCTCCCAATCGGCGGTGTCGACCTGGGCCAGGCCGTCCTTCAGGGTCAGCGGGCATTCGGTCACGCTGCGGCCGGCGGCTTTGATGACGCGGGCGAAGGCGTGGTAGACCGGGGTCATCAGGACGATGGCATCGCCAGGCTGGGTGTAGCTGTGGACGCAAAGCGCGGTGCCGTTGACGAGGCCGTGGGTGGTGAAGATCCAGTCGGGCTGCACCTCCCAGCCGTGGCGGGTCTGCATCCACCAGCGGATCGCGTCGAGGTAGGCTTTGTCATCGCCGAAATAGCCGTAGACGCCGTGGTCGAGCATCTTTTGCAGCGCGTCTTGCACGACTTGCGGCGGCTTGAACTCCATGTCCGCGACCCACATGGCTAGGCCTTCGTCGGACTTGAAGCCATACAGCGGTTCCAGCATGTCCCATTTGACGCAGTGGGACCCGGCGCGGGAGATGGGGGTGTCGAAGGTCATGTCATCAGGCCTGTTGGTTGGGATGTTCATCCGATTAATCCATCATTGTCGGGAAGTCATCCCAGTTTTTGACCACATATCAGAACTTCGTGCTAAATAGATTGTACTAAGTGGGAAAATACCGGACGGAAAGGGTCGTCGGGCCGTCTTCCGTTCCTCTTGCCATCTCGGGCCTGCTTTCGTAAATCCCGGACATGATCCGTCCCATCCTGATCCATCCTGACCCGCGCCTCAAGAAGGTCTGCGATCCCGTGGCGGAAATCACGCCCGAAATCCGGGCCTTGGCCGCCGACATGCTGGAGACGATGTATGACGCTCCCGGTATTGGCCTAGCGGCGCCTCAGGTCGGCGTGACCAAGCGGGTCATCGTGATGGACTGCATCAAGGGGGGCGACCCGGAGCCGATGGCGCTGGTCAATCCGCAGATCATCTGGTCGTCGGAAGACCTGTCGGTCTATGAGGAAGGCTGCCTGTCGATCCCCGAGCAGTACGCCGACGTGAAGCGTCCCGCCGAGGTCAAGGTGCGCTGGCTGGCGCTGGACGGGTCCGAGCAGGAGCGGCAGTTCGCGGGCCTGTGGGCGACCTGCGTGCAGCACGAGATCGACCATCTGGATGGCAAGCTGTTCATCGATTATCTTGGCCCGCTGAAGCGTCAGATGATCACGCGGAAGATGGAAAAGCTGAAGCGGGAACGGGCGCGGGCGTGACGGTCCGGCGCTGTGTTCCCTGGCCTTCTCCGGTGCTGCGGACTGCGGCGGCGGATGTGGCGGCGATCACCGATGAGGTGCGCGCGATCTGGGCCGACATGATCGACACGATGGACGCGATGCCGGGATATGGGCTGGCGGCGGTGCAGATTGGCGTGCCGCTCAGGCTGGCGGTGGTGGATTGTTCCGAGGCGCGCGGGCAAGCGGTGCGGATGGCAACCCTTCGGTGTTGCACGCAAGCGTCCAGTTGCGGGAGCATGACGAGGCCTCGCCCAACCTGCCGGGGGTGTCGGCGGTTATTTCCCGGCCGCGGGCGGTGACGGTGCGGTTCCTGAATGAAGCTGGAGAGATCGAGGAGCGCGATTTCGTCGGGCTTTGGGCGACGTCCGTGCAGCACCAGATCGACCATCTGGCCGGAAAGATGTACTTTGACCACCTGTCGCCGCTGAAGCGCAAGATGCTGGTCGCCAAGGCGCAAAAGCTGGGGCGGAAGACATGAAAATCGTTTTCATGGGCACGCCGGAGTTTTCCGTTCCGGTGCTGGACGCCCTCCACGCCCGGCATGAGATCGTCGCCGTCTACTGCCAGCCGCCGCGTCCGGCGGGGCGGGGCAAGGCGGATCGGCCAAGCCCGGTGCAGGCCCGGGCCGAGGCTTTGGGGCTGCAAGTGCGGCATCCGGTTTCGCTCCGCAGCGAAGCGGCGGTGGCAGACTTCGCGGCGCTGACGGCCGACGTGGCGGTGGTGGTGGCCTATGGGCTGATCCTGCCGCAGGCGGTGCTGGATGCGCCGCGGCTGGGATGTCTGAACATCCACGCCTCGCTGCTGCCGCGCTGGCGGGGGGCCGCGCCGATCCATCGGGCGATAATGGCGGGGGACCGGGAAACTGGGGTCTGCATCATGCAGATGGAAGCAGGCCTTGATACCGGCCCCGTGCTGCTGCGTGAGGCAGTGGAGATCGGGGCGGAGGAGACGACTGCGGAACTGCACGACCGGCTGAGTGTCTTGGGCGCACGGCTGATCGCGGAGGCGCTGGAGAGGCTCCCGTTTCCTGTCGAGCCACAGCCCGAAGAGGGCGTCACCTATGCCGCCAAGATCGACAAGGCCGAGGCGCGGGTCGACTGGTCCCGCCCGGCGGTCGAGGTTGACCGGCTGATCCGCGGGCTGTCGCCGTTTCCGGGGGCCTGGGTTGAGATTAACGAGGAACGTGTGAAACTGCTGCGCTCTCGGTTGGCGGATGGGCAAGGGGCGCCGGGCAAGGTGCTGGGCGGTTTCACGGTCGCCTGCGGCGGGGGCGCGGTGGAAGTGCTGGAGGCGCAGCGCGAGGGCAAGCGGCCGATGGCGGCGGCGGACGTGCTGCGCGGTCTGATTTTGCCTGCGACCCTATAGCGCAGGGGCGAACGGCTTCCCATATTCCGCGAAGGACAGTGGGAGGGACGCCATGCCGCTAGTTGCTCTCTTGATCGTCGGGGTCGCCGTGGGCTTTCTGGCCAGCCGCATCCTGAAGGTGAACATGGACACGCCGTCGACCATCGCGCTGGGCGTGCTGGGGGCCCTGATCGGCACGGTCGTCCTACGCGGGCTCGTGATGCTGGCGGGGATTGGCGCGGGGTTCGTCGGTGCGCTGATTGGCGCGCTGCTGCTGATCTGGGCCTGGAAGACCTGGGCTAAGTAAGCCGCT
>JBJTSJ010000419.1:0-10237 GCA_046076605.1 Tabrizicola sp. | reverse complement strand
CGCCTCAAGCTCCTTTGCCTCGGCCACCTTGACGAGGTCGGACAGGGCCGCCTCGGCTTCCTTCACGATCTCGGCGTCGCCTTCCATCTCGCCCAGCTCGATCAGCTCGACGTTGTCCTTGAGCCCGCCCGAGATCAGCTTGTAGGCATTGACCGCGTCCAGCAGAGCCTGCCGGTCGCGCATCAGCTTCTGCGCTTTGGCGGGGTCATTCCAGAGGTCCGGGGATTCGATCAGCGCGTCGAATTCCTCCAACCGGTAGGGCGCGGTTTCCCAATCCATCCGCTGCGCCAGAAGCTTCAGCGTCTTTTCGATGGCTTCGACATAGCCTTGGGTTTCGGCGCGCATGGGGATCGGGTCCTGTCTTGGTCTTGGGCAGGGGTCATAAGGGTTTGACCGCGCCCCGGCAAGGGCGCGGCCCAGGTGGTGCAGTGGTGTCAGTAAAGCCCGCCGGACGAGACGGTGCCGAAATCGGCCTTCTTCGGCACGACCACCGTCTCGCCTTCCGAGTTGGTGACGGTGGTGCCCTGATCGCCCCCAGCCTCGCCCTCGCCGTGGGCGAAAAGGGGCAGGTTCTCGCCCATGGCAAAGCCACCATCGACGACCAGGCCCAGGCCGATCAGCGCGTCTTCGCCCTCGCGGAAGTATTCCGACACGACGTTGTCGCCGCTGGCGTCGTCCGGCAGGGGCATGCCCGAGAAACGGTCGATCTTGCGGAAATAGCCGCCGGGGGGGACCTTGAAGTCACCGCCACCGTATTTCTTGATCGCGTCCTCCATGAAGTCCTGGAAGACGGGGACGCAGAGCGTGCCGCCGAAAGCGCTTTCGCCCAGCGTGCGGGGCTGGTCAAAGCCGATGTAGCAGCCCGCGACGATGTTCGAGGAATAGCCGATGAACCAGACGTCTTTGGCGTCATTCGTGGTGCCGGTCTTGCCCGCAATCGGCACCGGCAGGTTCAGCCTGCTGGCCGAGCCGCGCTGGACCACGCCCTCCATCATGCTGGTCAGCTGGTAGGCGGTGATCGCGTTCATGACGCGCTCGCGGTTGGTGTCGATGCTGACCCCCTGCCCCGGCGGCAGCGTCGGGTTGCCGCAATCCTCACAGACGCGCCGGTCGTGGCGGTAGATCGTCCTGCCAAAGCGGTCCTGCACGCGGTCGACGAGGGTTGGCTCCACCCGTTCGCCGCCGTTGGCGAACATCGCGTAGGCCGCAACCATCTTGAAGAGCGTCGTTTCCTGCGCGCCAAGGGCGTTGGCCAGGAAGGGGCCCATCCGGTCATAGACGCCAAACCGTTCGGCATAGCCGGCGACGGTCTGCATGGTGATTTCCTGCGCGATCCGGATCGTCATCAGGTTGCGCGACTGTTCGATCCCGGTGCGAAGGGGCGTCGGGCCGTAGTATTTCCCCGAGGCGTTCTTTGGTGTCCAGAGCCCCTGCGGCGTGTCGATCTCGATCGGCGCGTCGACCACGATGGTGGCGGGGGTAAAGCCTGAATCGAGCGCGGCGGCATAGACGAAGGGCTTGAAGCTGGAGCCCGGCTGGCGCGTCGCCTGAGTGGTCCGGTTGAAGACCGAATCCTGGTAGGAGAACCCGCCCTGCATGGCAAGGACGCGGCCCGTGTTCACGTCCATCGCCATGAAGGCGCCCTGCACCTCGGGCACCTGGCGCAGCGACCAGCGGTTGAAGGTGCCGTCGTCATTGGTCACGGCGCGGACCAGCACCACGTCGCCGACCGAGACCAGATCGCCCGCGACCTTGGCCTTCTTGCCAAGCTCGCCGCCCTCCAGCCGCTTGCGCGCCCAGGTCACATCCTCGGCCGGGATGAAATGGCCGTCCTCGTCATCCATCACGCCCTCGATGCCGATGCGGGCGTCATTCTCGCCCACTTCCAGCACCACGGCAGGGAACCAGGATTCCACATCGCGCGGGACCTCGACCTTGGCCAACGCCTCGCGCCATGTGGCCGGATCGCCCAGGACCTCGGCCGGAAGCGTCTTGCCCGTGCCGCGCCAGACGCCCTGATTGCGGTCGTACTGCTCCAGTCCCTTGCGCAAAGCCTCGGCCGCGGCCTTCTGCAGCTCGGGGTCGACGGTCGCGCGGATGGTCAGGCCACCCGAGAAGAACTCTTCCTCGCCAAAGACGCCGGACAGCTGGCGGCGGATTTCGTCGGTGAAATAGTCGCGCGGCGGCAGGGCGTCGCGGAACGCCTCGAAGTCACCGTTCTGCACCGATTGCAGCGGCATTTCCTTCTCGGACAGGTAGGTGGCCTCATCGATATAGCCGTTCTGCCACATCTCGCGCAGGACGTAGTTGCGCCGTTCCGTAACCCGTTCCTTGGCGGTCACCGGATGATACTTGCCCGGCGCCTGCGGCATCGCGGCCAGCATCGCCGCCTCGTGCGGGGCGAGGTCAGACAGGGGCTTGTTGAAATAGGTCTGCGCTGCGGCGGCCACCCCGTACGAGTTCTGCCCCAGGAAGATCTCGTTCAGATAGAGCTCCAGGATCTTGTCCTTGGACAGGGTCTGTTCCAGCCGGGTCGCAAGGATGATCTCCTTGATCTTGCGTTCGACCGAGCGTGAGCCATCCAGAAGGAAGTTCTTCATCAACTGCTGGGTGATCGTGGAAGCCCCCCGCGCATTCTTGCCGCGCGACCTCACTGCCTCGACCAGCGCGGCCATCATGCCGCGGGTGTCATAGCCGTGGTGCTTGTAGAAATTCTTGTCCTCGGCGCTGATGAAGGCCTGTTTCACCAGGTCGGGAATATCCTCGCTTGCCACGAACAACCGGCGTTCCTGGGCGAATTCGTCGATGATCCTGCCTTCGCCGGAATAGATCCGGCTGATCGTCGCGGGGGTGTATTGCGCCAGGTTCTCATGGCTCGGCAAGTCGCGGGAATACATGTAGAAGATCCCGCCCAGCGTCAGGGCAGCAAAGAACAGCCCCAGCGTGACGAAGGAGAAGATCCCGCCCAACACGTTACCGACGAAGCGTAGCACCCAAAGCCCCTTCCGATTTCGTCCCGCAGTATAGCAGACGCGCGTCCGCGTCAAAACCTTGGCCGGTCACAAGTCCCGGCGCAGGCAAGCTTTTGCGGGTGTCAGGGACTTGACGAGGCCCGCAGAGCCGTGTCCTCGACCGACCAGGCGATGATCCCCTGCACCACCGCTTCGGCCAGCTTCGCCCGCCAGGCCGGATCAGACAGCCGCTTGAAGTCCCGGTCCGAAGATAGGAACCCCACTTCCAGAAGCACCGAGGGAATGTCAGGGGACTTCAGCAC
Organism: Tabrizicola sp.; assembly: GCA_046076605.1. GTDB lineage: Bacteria > Pseudomonadota > Alphaproteobacteria > Rhodobacterales > Rhodobacteraceae > Tabrizicola. The sequence continues at coordinate 6,963 of JBJTSJ010000419.1, read as the reverse complement.
AGAAAATCCCCCCTGCTGCATGGGATGCCGGTGCATCCGGATCTCGGCCGCCTTGATCGCACCCACTACCGCCCTGGCCAGCCGGTCGGTCCGGGGCTGCGTCTCGACCCGGGCCATGTCCATCAGGACCTCGGCGACCACATCGTCCTGTTCGGTCAGGTCGACCCCCGCCAGAAGATCGTCGCGGTCATGCCGTTCCGCCAGCGCGGCCGAGGCCGCGTCCGAGGCCTCTTCGGCCAACGTGTAGATCGTCGCGCCCTGCGCATCGCCTTCGGTCAGAGCGTCGGCATGCAGCGACAGGAACAGGTCGGCCTCCGCCTCGCGCGCGATCGAGGTGCGGGTCTCAAGCGGCACGAAGACATCCTCGTCACGCGTCATCACAACCTGAAAACGGCCATCGCGAAGCAGCGCCTCTTTCAGCTCTCGCGCGAAGGTCAGCATCAGCGCAGCCTCGCTGTGCCCGTCCCGCTCTGCCCCGGGGTCGATCCCGCCATGGCCCGGATCCAGCACAACGACGACGGGGCCAGATCCTTCCGGCAATGGTGCGGACAGATCTGCCGCAGCCGGCAGGCCCCATTCCGGCAGGTCGGGCCGTGCGGCATCGGCCGCGAAACTTGCGGCGTCGGTCGGCACCAGGGACACATCGATCCGCGGGACCGCGCCTGTCGTCATCTCGGCCTTCTCAAGGCGGTGCGGGCCGTCCAGTTCCAGGACCAGCCGCGACCAGCCCGGGCGGAACGATCCGGCCCGCATTGCCACCGCCGGGCGCACCATGGCCAGCACTTCGGCCCCGGCCCAATCGACCTCACGCGTGTCGATCACCAGACGCGGCGGGTTGTCCAGCATCCGGACCCGCCAGGGCACCGGTTGGGTAAGGGTCAGCCGCAGCTCCAGCCCCTCGCCCGTTGCCACCAGGGCCGAGCGCATTGGATCGACCCGCGCCAGGGCCGACAGGTCTTCGGCCCGCAGCGGCAGGGGCAGAAGCAGAAGCAACAGAAGAAGCGCGCGCAGGGTCATCGCCGCCTTATCCCCCCGGGGCGCGGCGATGTAAATTCCGCGCCCGTCCCCGATCCTGCCGCCGTGGCAGCGCAACCACAAACCGCCCGGATCACAAAGCGGCGAGCGGCTTGTCACGCCCGGACCACCCCCCTATCCTGCCGCCCGCCAGTTCCGGCCTGCAGGAGACCCCATGAACCGCCTTGCCCTTGGCCTGATCGTTGGCCTTGTCTGTGTGCCTGCATTTGCCGAAGACTTGCCGAAGCCCAAACCGGCCCCGGATAGGCCCGCCGTCCCGGCAATGTCCGAAGCCGAGCGGAAAGCCTTCCGTGACGAGGTGCGCGCCTATCTTCTGGAAAACCCGGAAGTGCTGATCGAAGCGATGGATGTCCTGCAAGCCCGCGAAGAGGCGGCTGCGCTGTTGCGTGACGTGCAGATGGTCTCGACCCACAACGACGTGATCTTCAACAACCCGAACGACTGGGTCGGGGGCAACCCGAAGGGCGACATCACCCTGGTCGAATTCATGGACTACCGCTGCGGTTATTGCCGCCAGGCCTATGCCGAGATCGATCAGCTGGTGAAGGCCGATGGCAATATCCGCTTTGTCGTCAAAGAGTTTCCGATTCTCGGCGAGGCGTCCGTCCTGTCGGCGCAGTTCGCGATTGCGGTGCTGCAGCTGCATGGCGACGAAGCCTATGAAAAGGTGCATGACGCGCTGATGCGCCTGCGGGGCGAGCCGACGACCGAAACCCTGGCGCGGCTGGCCAAGGATATGGGGCTGGAGGCCAAGCCGATCCTCGACCGGATGAACACGCCGCCGGTGATGAAGGTGATCCACGACAATCACACGCTTGCCACCCAGATGGAGATCACCGGTACCCCTGCATTTGTCCTGAAGGACATGGTGATGCGGGGCTATGCGCCGCTGGACGTCATGAAGGATTTCGTGGCTGACGCGCGGAAGGACGGCTAGGGGCGCTAGCTTTCCCGCAAGAGAGCGGCCTATTCCGCCGCGAGCTTCTCGGCCGCTTCGATCTCGGTAGCCTTCTGTTCCACCAACCCGACGATGTGGTCGATCATCCGGTCGTTGGAGAGGGTGTGGTCCTGCTTTCCGGCCAGATAGACCATCCCCTTGCCCGCCCCGCCGCCGGTAAAGCCGATGTCGGTCATCAGCGCCTCGCCGGGGCCGTTCACCACGCAGCCGATGATCGACAGGCTCATCGAGGTGGTGATGTGGGCCAGCCGTTCCTCCAGTGCCGAGACGGTCTTGATGACGTCGAACCCCTGCCGGGCGCAGGACGGGCATGAGATGATCGTGACGCCGCGGTGGCGCAGGCCCAGCGATTTCAGAATCTCGAAGCCAACCTTGACCTCTTCCACCGGGTCAGCCGACAGCGAGACGCGGATCGTGTCGCCGATACCCATCCAGAGAAGCGTCCCAAGGCCGATGGAAGATTTCACCGTGCCGGAGACGAGCCCCCCCGCCTCGGTGATCCCGAGGTGGATCGGCGCGTCGGTGGCGTCGGCCAGCTGCTGGTAGGCAGCCGCAGCCAGGAAGACGTCGGACGCCTTCACGCTGATCTTGAATTCGTGGAAATCGTTGTCCTGCAACAGCCGGATGTGGTCGAGGCCGGATTCCACCATCGCCTCGGGGCATGGCTCGCCGTATTTCTCCAACAGGTGCTTTTCCAGCGAGCCTGCATTCACCCCGATGCGGATGGAGCAGCCGTGGTCCTTCGCCGCCCGCACCACTTCGGCCACGCGCTTGGCGTCCCCAATGTTGCCCGGGTTGATCCGCAGGCAGGCCGCGCCAGCCTCGGCCGCCTCGATTGCGCGCTTGTAGTGGAAATGGATGTCCGCGACGATCGGGACCGGGCTTTCCGCCACGATCTCTTTCAACGCGCGGGTCGACGCCTCATCCGGGGTCGACACCCGCACGATATCCGCCCCCGCCACGGCACAGCGCTGGATCTGTTCGATGGTCGCCGCCACGTCGGATGTGATCGTGTTGGTCATCGTCTGGACGGAAATCGGCGCGTCGCCCCCGACCAGCACCTTGCCCACCCGGATTTGCCGCGAGGCCCGACGCTGGATGTTACGCCAGGGGCGGACGGGATTGTGGGTCATGGGTCAGGCTCCGGTTCTTGCCAGCGCAGCATAGGCTGCAGACAACGCTCGGGCAATGGTCGGAAGGATTACTCGGAAACCGCGGGGGCTTGCAGCACGTCGGCAGCATCCGCCGTAGCGAAGTTCGCCAGATCCTGGTCCGCGGTCAGATCGGCCTGCGCGAAGGTCTGGGTCAGCGATTCCGGCGACAGGGCAATGTCCTTGACCACCTGCGCACCGGGCGCGACCGGACCGTAGGTGACACCGTCCACGACGAAATAGATCGAGCCGGAGTTGCCGGTGCGGAAAACGGCAGCCGTTTCCAGGGGATGCACGGCATAACGTTCGCCCGCGTCGAGGATCTTTTCGAACAGGACCGTGCCGTCGGCGGCGTTCACCCTCACCCAGGACGGGCGGACGGCCAGCACTTCGACGCCTTCCTTTGCGTCCGCGATCACCTGAACCTCGCTGCCAAGCGCCTCGTCCATCGCGGCTTCCACAGCCTCGGCCTCGGCCACCTCGGCCAGGACCCCGGCCTCGCGCGGGTTGATCGCGGCAATCGGACCATCGCGCGAAGTCAGGACGGGGACGTCCAGTGCCTGCGGGCGATAGAGGCGGTCCATCACGTCGACCGAAGCGGTTCCTTCGGCACTGGCGACAGCTTCGGCAACAGGTTCGGCGGGACGGGTCGCCACGACGTTCGGCGCGGTGGTCCCCACATTCGACAGCGGGTCGATCTGGGCCATCACGGTCGGGGCTTCGTCTACCGGGGCCAGCTGCACGCGCTGCACTTCCTGCAAGACGGACCAGCCACCGTAGCCGATGGCGCCGATCAGCGCGATGAGGACGGCAATCGAGCCCACGGCACCAGGTTCGACACCGCTGAACAGCGCCTCGCCGCGCGGAATAAAGCTTGCGTTCGGGTCCGCCAGGGGATCGGCGAAATCGCGGCGCGCGCGGGCCTTGACGATCTGTTGCGGTGCAGCGGCGGCGGAAAGCCCATGCGAGACCGAATAGCCCGCCTCGGCGCAGAAACGCTCAAAGGCCCATTCAGGGTCCATCGCCAGGTAGCGGGCATAGGACCGGACGTAACCGGCGACAAAACCGGGAGTCTCGAAGGCGGAAAGATCGGCGTTTTCGATGGCAGCGATGTAGGTGGCCTTGATCTTCAACTCACGCTGGACATCAAGCAGCGACTTGCCCAGCGTGGCGCGTTCGCCACGCATGAGATCACCCAGGCGCAACTCGAAGTCGTCAAAGCCCTTTGGCTTGTCCTCTTCGGTCGTGGAAGGTTTGGACCTCCAACCGATCATATGCCCGCTGTCCCCTTCGGTGCACCACTCTACGCGGTCGCCTTCCCCAGCGACTCACTGCATTGTTCTATTGGACAAAGCCTACCACAGGGCAAGTGGTTTTCCACAGGCCAAGGGCCTTAGGCGACCGCTTCGGCGCGATTCAGCGCACACTGCGACCACAGTGCATCCATCGCGCGCACCAGTTTGTCGATTTCGCCCGGGCCGTGCACCGGCGAGGGGGTGAAACGCAGCCGTTCCGTTCCGCGCGGGACGGTGGGGAAATTGATCGGCTGGACGTAGATGCCGTGGTCTTCCAAGAGCATGTCCGACAGCATCTTGCAGTGCACCGGATTGCCGACATGGACGGGCACGATGTGGCTGCCGTGGTCGATGAACGGCAGGCCCATGGCCTTGAGCCGGGTCTTCAGGATGCGCGCCTGGGTCTGGTGCTGGGCGCGCAAGGCGACCCCGCCCTCGCCCTTCAGGAAGCGGACGCTGGCCGCCGCGCCGGCAGCCACCGTCGGCGGCAGCGAGGTGGTGAAGATGAAACCCGGCGCGTAGGAGCGGATGGCATCCACCATCCGGGCCGAGGCCGCGATATAGCCGCCGAAGACGCCATAGGCCTTGGCCAGGGTCCCGTTGATGATGTCGACCCGGTGCATCTGCGCGTCGCGCTCCGCCACCCCTGCCCCGCGCGGGCCGTACATTCCGAACGCATGGACCTCGTCCAGATAGGTAAGCGCGTCAAACTCCGCCGCCAGGTCGCAGATTTCCTTGATCGGGCCGAAGTCGCCGTCCATCGAATAGATCGATTCGAAGGCGATCAGTTTCGGCGCCGCCGGGTCGTCCTGTTCCAGCAGTTCGCGCAGGTGGGCCACGTCGTTGTGCCGGAAGATCCGCTTCTCGCCGCCCCCGCGCCGCACGCCTTCGATCATCGAGGCATGGTTCAGCGCGTCGGAATAGATGATCAGCCCCGGGAAAATCACCCGCAGCGTCGACAGCGTTGCGTCATTGGCGATGTAGGCCGAGGTGAAGACCAGCGCCGCCTCTTTCCCGTGCAGATCGGCAAGCTCCGCCTCCAGCCGCTTGTGCCAGACCGTGGTGCCGCTGATGTTCCGCGTGCCGCCCGACCCTGCGCCCGTCGCGTCCAGCGCGGCATGCATCGCACCCAGAACCTCTGGGTGCTGGCCCATGCCGAGGTAGTCGTTGCCGCACCAGACGGTGATGTCCTTCTGGCTGCCGTCGGGCTTGGTCCAGACCGCATGCGGGTACTGCCCCTGCGCCCGGGCGATGTCGATGAAGTTGCGGTAGCGCCCCTCGTCGTGCAGGCGTTGCAAGCTTGCGTCGATGGCGTCGGTATATCTGGTCATGCGTCCCGGTCCCTTGTGCGGCGATCTTCGCAGGTGCCGCGCCGTGGTGCCTTGATTTCGGTCAATCGGCGGTTAGCCGCTAGGGGGCGAATTGTCACCCCCCGCCTTCGTCAGCCCCTGCTTACTGCAGCCTGCCCGCTCTGGACAGTGTCGACGTGGCTGCTAGGCTGGATTCTGATCAAATCCCGGAGAGCTTCATGACCCTCGACGCCGTCCTTGCCCGCATCGACGAAACCCTGCCGCAATCGCTGGACCGGCTGATGGAGCTTCTGCGCATCCCTTCGATCTCCACCGACCCTGCCTACAAGGCCGATTGCGCCCACACGGCCGAGCATCTGGCAGCCGACCTCGCTTCCTTGGGTTTTGAGGCCCGTGCCGCCCGCACCCCCGGCCATCCGATGGTCGTGGGCCACGGCGGCGAGGGCAAGCGGCATATCCTGTTCTACGGCCACTACGACGTGCAACCCGTTGATCCGCTAGAGCTTTGGGACCGCCCACCCTTCGACCCGGAACTACAGGACACCCCCAAAGGCAAGGTGATCCGCGCCCGCGGTGCCTCGGACGACAAGGGCCAGCTGATGACCTTCATCGAGGCCTGCCGCGCCTGGAAACATGTCTACGGCACGCTGCCCGGCAAGCTGACGATCTTCCTGGAAGGCGAGGAGGAATCGGGTTCGCCCTCTCTGATCCCCTTCCTCAAGGAGAACCGGGAGGAGCTGTCCTGCGACCTCGCGCTGATCTGCGACACCGGGCTCTTCGAGGGCGCGACGCCTGCGATCACCACCATGCTACGGGGCATGGCAAAGGTCGAATTCACCATCCGCGCCGCGAACCGTGACCTGCATTCCGGGATGTACGGCGGGCTGGCGCAGAACCCGCTGCACCTGATGGCGAAGCTTCTGGCGGGCCTGCATGATTCTCAGGGCCGCGTTCAGGTCCCGGGCTTCTATGACGACGTCGACGAACTGCCCGACACGCTGCGCCAGCAGTGGCAGAACCTGGCCTTCGACCATGCGGGCTACCTGGGCGATGTGGGCCTCTCGGTCCCGGCGGGCGAACAGGACCGCACGCCCCTGGAAAAGATCTGGTCGCGCCCGACGGCCGAAGTGAACGGCATGTGGGGCGGCTACACTGGCGCGGGCTTCAAGACCGTGCTGCCGTCCGAGGCGCATGCCAAGGTCTCCTTCCGCCTC
>JBJTSJ010000418.1:0-9422 GCA_046076605.1 Tabrizicola sp. | reverse complement strand
CCTATACCCACCGGCTGGCCATGAACCTCTGGGCCGGACCTGGCGCAAGGCCTGCGCCAGCCGGTTCGGCCCAGCTTCTGTCTTACCGGCTGGAGACGGCCGACCTCGAAACTTTCGCCGCCGCAAAGGCTCATCTGACGGAATCTCCAGGCTCGGGCGTTCTGACCGGGACCGACCCCGCAGGCGTCACCCTGACCCTGGCCCTGCGCGCCACCGAACACCGGAAGGAGAACGCAGCATGACCCTGAAAACCCCCATCGAGACCGCCCCGGCACCCTCGCTGCTGAGAAGCCTTCTGTACCCCTATGGCCTCTGGGCGCTGTTCGTCCTGCCGGGTGTAGCGATGACCGTAGCGATATTCACCTCGGCCACCCCCGTGACGATGATCCACGAGATGATCCACCCCTCGGGCGAGTTCTCGGCCCGCTTCCTGATCGTCGCGATGATGGCGACACCACTTGCCACGCTGCTCCGCGGCTGGCGCGGGCCGCAGTGGATGAAGCGGAACCGCCGCTATCTGGGCGTGGCCGCCTTCGGCAACGCGCTGTTGCACACGATCCTTTACCTGATCGACAAGGCTGCACTCGACCCCGTGCTGTCGGACCTGCCGAAGTTCTACATCTGGACCGGCTGGGTCGCCTTCCTGATCTTCGTGCCCCTGGCCCTCACCTCGCATGACTGGTTCGTGCGCCGCATGGGCACCTGGTGGAAGTGGCTCCAGCGCTGGACCTATGCAGCCGCCGTCCTGACGCTCGCCCACTGGGCCGCGCTGAACGACTGGGGCGGGGTTGCACCGGCACTCGTCCACTTCGGCCCGCTGATCGCGCTGGAGGCCTACCGCGTCTGGTACTGGTACCTCCGCCCCCGCACCACCGCCGCCTGACCCTTTCCCAAACTCGGAGCCCCGCCATGTCCGCCACCCCCGCCACCTACCGCCCCGCCCAGATCTGGCTGCACTGGATCGTCGTGATCGGCGTCATCCTGCAGATCGGCTTCAACGAGGCGATCGTCGCCGTCGTCGATGCGCGCGATGCAGGCCAAGCCGCCGCCGACGCCGACATGACCTGGGCCATGTTCCATGTCAGCATCGGCTTTGTCATCCTTCTGGCCGTCATCGGCCGCCTTTACCTTCGCTTCCGCCATGGCGTGCCCGGCCATGCTCCCGGCACCTCGCCCGGCCAGGCGATGGTCGCCAGCATCATGCACAACGCGCTTTACGGCCTGCTGCTGGCCATGGTCGTCGCCGGCATGCTGACCTGGAATGAGATCGCACCTCTCGGTGGCCTGCACTTCGCCCTGTCCACCGCGCTGTTCTTCGCGGCCATCGCCCACGGCCTTGCCGCCATCTTCAATCAGTTTGTCCGCAAGGACGGCACGCTCGCGCGGATGATCCCCGCGCTGCGGAAGGGGTGACGCATGTCCGCCACGGTCACGCAGCCCCGAGCCTGGTCCATCGCCCTCTGGGTCATCCGCGTCCTCGTGGCGATCCCGTTCTTCATCGCGGCCTGGCTGGAAGGGATGTCTCCGCCCGAGACCCTGGCAGCGCTGGATCTGGTCTGGATCCCCGACGCGCCGCTGTGGCTGGTGCGGCTGGTGGCTGGGATCGAGGGGCTGGCAGCCCTGGGCCTGATCCTGCCGGGTCTGGTGCGCCTGCCACCTATGGTCGTCACCGCCGCGGCGCTTGTGCTGGTGGTCGTCCAGATTGCCGCGCTTGGGTTCGATCTTACTGCAGGCAGCCTTGGCGATCTGCCGGTCAAGGCGGTTGTGCTCGCGCTGACCCTTATCATCCTCTGGGCGCGCCTCGGCCGCCCCAGCACATATGCCCCGCCGCCATGACCCTAAGCCACCACCGGGTCGACGCTCGATCAGGCAAAACCCGCAGCCTTGTGGTTCTGCTGCATGGTTTCGGGTCAAATGGTGCCCCCATGCTGAGACTGGCCAAGGCCCTGTCGGACGCGCTGCCAGATACGGCCTTCCTTGTTCCCGATGCGCCAGACCCGGCCCCGGGCCGCCCCGGTGGTCGCATGTGGTTCACGATCCCGGAACTGGACGGCTCCAGCGTTGAGGCAGCAGATGCCCGGCTGCGGACCTCGGCACGGCTGCTTGATGCATTCCTCGACGATCACCTTGCCGCAACCGGCGTGCTCGCCGCAGACTTGGCGCTGCTCGGCTTCTCGCAAGGGGCGGGGCTGGCCTACGAGGTCGGTCCCCGGCGCCGCGACCAACTGGCCGGTGTCATCGCCATCGCAGGCCGGATGAAGCGCAAGGACGCCCTCGCCGCCGAGATTCGTACCAAGCCACCTTTTCTGATCCTGACCGGAACCGAAGACCACCTGTTGGCCGCAACCGAGCTGACAGCCACGACCGACACGCTTTCCAGATCCGGCGTATCCGCGTTTCATGTGGTCATGCCAGGCACCGGCCACGCCATCTCGGAGGAGGGCATCAGCGCGGTCGCAAGCTTCCTCAAAGGCGCCCTGCGATCCGAAACGCGACAGGAAGCATCTTCGACGGGTGCACGATCCTGACAGGGGCGTTCCGGCCATGCAGGGCTGACGCACATGCGCGGCTAGGCCAACCTGTCCCTGAGCGATGGATCGTCACCCTGCTCGCTGACCCGACTGTCTTGAACCCAACAACCGCGCTCTGCCGCCATTCGGACTTGCGGTGGCCAGGTATCTGCGTTTGCATTGCAGCATGCTGTATGGAGCCGGGACATGAGTGGGCGCATCCTGTCGATCGGGGAATGCATGGTCGAACTCGCCCCGGCGGGGGCTGGGTTGTACCGGCAGGGCTTTGCCGGGGATACCTTCAACATGGCCTGGTACCTGCGGCAGCTGGTACCGGGCGGCTGGCGGGTCGACTACCTGACCGCCCTTGGCGACGATGCGATGTCCACCGCGATGCTGGAATTCATGCAGGGCGCCGGGGTCGGCACATCGCATATTGCCATTCGCCCGGGCGGATCGCCGGGGCTCTACCTGATCTCGACAAAGAATGGCGAGCGAAGCTTCTCTTACTGGCGGGGCCAGTCCGCGGCGCGCAGCCTTGCCCGGGACCCGCTAGAACTGGACCGCGCGCTTGACGGCGTGGTGCTGGTGATCCTGTCCGGCATCACGGTTGCCATCCTGCCCGAAGCCGACCGTCGCCAGCTGTGGACCGCGCTGGACCGGGCCCGGCACCGCTGCGCCCGCGTGGCCTTCGACCCGAACCTGCGCCCCCGGCTTTGGTCCAGCCACCAAGAGATGTGCGCGGTCATCGAAGCGACCGCCGGGCATGCCGACATCGTGCTGCCTTCGTTCGAGGATGACAGCGCGGCCTTTGGCGATGCCTCGCCGGAAGCGACGGCGAGGCGCTACCTTGGGCTTGGTGCCACCGAAGTGGTGGTCAAGAATGGCGGCGAGACGATCCATTGGCACGGCCCGGCCGGGACAGATCAGTGGCAGCCGCCCGCCGTGACCTCGGTCGTCGACACCACTGCCGCCGGTGACAGCTTTAACGCTGGCTACCTTGCCGCCTGGCTCGCAGGCCTTGACCAGCGCCAGGCCGTTGCGCGCGGTGCAGGGGTGGCGGCCCACGTCATCGGCGCTGCGGGCGCGCTGGTCGCCATCCCCAGGACGGCCGGGTAGGGCAGCTCTCCACGGCCAATCTCTTGGCGCGGCAGCATGATCCGTGCATTCTGCGCTGACCGCGTCGCCCGGTCCGGTGGGTCGCCGACGACACATGGAGGAATGCCTTGCCACACCCGCCCGTCGTGCTGGTCGTCGGATCCCTGCACCATGACATTATGGTCGAGACCGATCACCTGCCCCGGGTGGATGAAACGGCGGTCGGGCGGCGCTGGTACCCCAAGTTTGGTGGCAAGGGCGGAAATCAGGCCATAGCCGCTGGCGCAGCCGGGGCACGCGCGCGCATGTTCGGCGCGGTTGGGAAGGACGGCTTTGGTGCCTTCCTTCTGGACGCGCTGGACAAGGGCCAGGTCGACCGCCGCTTTGTTCGGGAACTGGCGGGCGTTGGTTCCGGGATGAGCGCGGCGATCCAGAACAGCGCTGGCCAGTATGCGGCGACCATCGTTTCGGGGGCCAACCTTCACCTGGACCCGACAAGCCTGAACGACCCGGCACTCTGGGCGGATGTGCGTGTCCTTGTGCTGCAGAACGAAATCCCTGCCGAGATCAACCTGGCAGCGGCCCGTGCTGCAGCGGCGCGCGGCATCATGGTCATCCTCAACGCGGCCCCGGCGCGGGCGTTGCCCGATGACCTTTGTGCAATGATCGACCATCTGGTCGTCAACGCCGTCGAAGCAGAGATGCTTGGCACGGCCCCGGTGACCGACCTTGCCTCGGCGTTCAGCGCTGCAAGGCATCTTGCGGCGCAATACCGGGGCGTCATCGTCACGGCGGGCGCAAGCGGCTTTGCCGTCTGCGCATCGGGGATTGACCCGGTCGCCATGCCCGCGCGCAAAGTGCAAGTCTCCAGCACCCATGGCGCCGGGGACTGCTTTACCGGAACGCTCGCGGCCTCTCTGGCCTTGGGCCAACCTTTGGTCCAGGCCTGCCGCGCCGCCTCCGATGCCGCCGCCCGGCATGTCTCGGGCCATACGGCCGTCTAGGGCGCAGATGGTCTTGCTGTTCCCCGGGTGACAAAAAGCGCCCGCCCGCCATACGGGACTGTTTCCATGACGCAGCGCCGGTGTAGCATCCGCAAGACTCTCCACCTGTGAGGCCAGGATGCCCAGCTTTCCGATCATCGACAGCCACTTGCATCTCTGGGACCCCGGCAAGCTTGACTACCCCTGGCTGTTCGACCCCCTGGACCGGCCCTACCTTCCGGCGGATTTCAAGGCCGCGAGTGCCGGGGTCGACATCGAGGCGCTGGTTTTTCTGGAGTGCGCCGCTGCGCCGCAGCTGACCTTCGACGAGGCGGCGCAGGTTCTTGCCTGGGCCAGGGAGGAACCCCGGATTGCGGCCATGGTCTGCAATGCCTCACTGGAAACGGGCGACGCAGTGCGCGCTGATCTCGAACGGCTGGCGGGAACCGAAAAGGTCAGGGGCATCCGGCGCATCTATCAGGATGAGGCTGACCCGGCCTTCTGCCTGCGGCCGGATTTCGTCAAAGGGGTAAGGGCGTTGTCCGACTATGGCCTGTCCTTCGACCTTTGTCTGAAGCATCCGCAACTGCAGGCGACCATCGGTCTGGCCGACGCCTGCCCGAACGTGCCGATGGTCTTGGATCACATCGCCAAGCCTGGCATCGCGGCGAGGCTGATGCAGCCCTGGGCCGACCAGATGCGCGATCTGGCGCGGCGTGAGAACGTGGTCTGCAAACTGTCCGGCGTTGCGACCGAAGCCGCCGCGGATTGGACACCCGCGACCTTGCGTCCCTTCATGGAGGTGGCGCTGGAGGCCTTCGGCCCGTCCCGAATCATGTTCGGCGGCGACTGGCCGGTGTCGACCCTGGCCATCACCTACCCGGCCTGGGTGGCGTTGGTGGATGAGGTCATCGCCGACCTCTCTGAGACCGAGCAGCGCCAGATTTACCGCGACACGGCCCGGGCGTTCTACCGCCTTTAGCCCTACATCACCGCGCCTATCTGCCAGGGCACGAACTCGGCCCCGCCAAAACCCAGCTCTTCGGACAGTGTCCGCTGGCCCGATGCGACGGCGATGATCTTGTCCAGGATCTCTTCGCCCTTCGCTTCGATGGAAACCCCATCGATGATGTCCCCGCAGTTGATGTCCATGTCCTCGGCCATCCGCTGGTACATGTCGTTGTTGGTGGCCAGCTTGATGCAGGGGCTGGGCTTGTAGCCTGACACGGACCCGCGGCCGGTGGTGAAGACGATCATCGTCGCGCCCGAGGCGATCTGGCCGGTAACGCTGCAGGGGTCATAGCCCGGGCTGTCCATGTAGACGAAGCCAGGGCTGGTGATGGGCTCCGCGAACTTGTAGACGCCAGTCAGGGGCGCGGTGCCGCCCTTTGCGACCGCCCCCAGCGACTTTTCCAGGATCGTCGTCAGCCCGCCGCGCTTGTTGCCGGGCGAGGGGTTGTTGTCCATCTCGCCCCCGTTGATCGCGGTGTAATTCTCCCACCACTTGATCCGGTCGATCAGCTTCTCGCCGATGTCGGTGCTGACGGCCCGGCGGGTCAGAAGGTGCTCCGCCCCGTAAATCTCGGGCGTCTCGGACAGGATCGTCGTCCCGCCCATCCGCACCAGAAAATCGCTTGCATGCCCCAGCGCCGGGTTTGCCGTGATCCCCGAATATCCGTCCGACCCGCCGCATTGCAGGCCGATGATCAGCTTGGACACCGGCGCAGGCTGCCGCGCGACCTTCGACGCGACCTCGGCCATCTCTCGCAGGACTTCCAGCCCCTTCGCGATCGTCGCCCGTGTGCCGCCGGTCCCCTGGATCGTCATGTAGCGGAAGTTGCCGTCGGGGCGCAGGCGACCCTGGCCGACCAGGTCCGGCACCTGCATCACCTCACACCCCAGCCCCACGAGCAGGATGCCCACGAAATTCGCATTCCGCGCATAGCCCTTCAGCGTGCGCATCAGCGTGTCGTAGCCCTCGTTCACGCCCGACATCCCGCAGCCGGTGTTGTGGACGATGGGGACAAACCCGTCGATGTTGGGCATGGACGACAGGACCGGGTCCTTCTCCGCCGCCTCGGCGATGAACCGCGCCACGGAACCCGAACAGTTCACCGAGGTGAGAATCCCGATGTAGTTCCGCGTCCCCACCTGCCCGTCGGCGCGGTGATAGCCCATGAACTCGCGCGGCGGCAGCGGCGGCAAGGGCGTCGCCCCTTCGCCAATGGCATAGTCCGTGCTGTGCGGACCCATGCCAAGGTTGTGCGAGTGGATGTGCCCACCTTCCGAGATGTCCTGGGTCGCCTGGCCGATGGACTGGCCATAGCGCAGCACGATCTCGCCCTTGGCAATCGCCCGCGTCGCGACCTTGTGGCCCCGCGGCACCGGGCCCGGCAGCGGCACCGACACGCCCGCCACGCTTGCCCCCTTGGCAAGATCGGCCAAAGCGATGACAAGGTTGTCCGTCTCGTGCAACCGGATGACAGCATCCACCATTTGATCCCCCTTCCCTACCGCGCTGCCTTCCTTGACAGGCGGGCGGCCACGTCTAACATGTTAGCATGCTACAGCCGCCAGTGACCGGACAACAAGACCCGAACGGTGCCGCCCGGCTTTTGCCTTTGGAGCGGTTTCAAGGCTCGCTTGGTCAGCGGGTCTACCAAAGCCTGAAGCACGCGATCCTGACGCTGGACTTCCGCCCCGGCGACAGCATCCGCAAGCCGGAAATCTGCAACCGCCTGGGCGTCTCGCGCAGCCCGGTTGCCGATGCGGTGGCCAAACTGGCCTCGGACGGGCTGGTCGACGTCATCCCCCAGGCCGGAACCTTCGTCACCCGCCTTTCGATGACTGACATCCGCGAAGGCGCCTTCATCCGCGAGGCCATAGAAGTGGCCGCCGCCGAACTGGTCGCCGACCAGATCACCGAAGATCAACTGCGCGACCTGCGCCGAAACCTCAAGCTGCAAGAGACACTGGTGGCCGATGGCGACCGACAGGGGTTCATGGCGCTCGACGGCCAGCTGCATGAGATGATGCTTTCCTTCACCGGCTTTCCCCGCCTGCCGCAGGTCGCGCAAACCGCATGGCTCTCGGTCCACCGCGCGCGCCAGTTGATACTGCCGGTCGCGGGGCGGCTGAACGCAACGCTGGACGAACACCGGGCGATCCTGGCCGCCTTCGAGGCCCGCGATCCCGAGGCCGCGCGGCTTGCCGTCCAGCACCACTTGCGTCAGCTTCTGACCTACCTTGCGCCCCTTGAACGCGCCCACCCCGAACTCTTCGCGGCCCCCGCCCCATGATCCCGAACAAACCCCGCTACGCGACCCGCCTGAACGCGTTCAAGCAGAAGGGCGACACCGTGGCCCAGATGATCGCGGCTGCCGGTCGGGTCGGGGGCCTTGATGCCGCCGACCTGAACTTCCCCGACCATTTCGACCACCATTCCCCGGCGGACCTGTCACGCATCCTGGCCGACAACGGCATGGCGTTGAATGGCCTCGCCATGCGCTACTACACCGATCCAGGGTTTCGGCTGGGGGCCTTCAGCCATCCGGACGCGCAGGTCCGCCGCACCGCCATCGACCTCACGAAACGTGGGATCGACGCGCTGGCCGAAATGGGCGGGCGGCTGATGACGCTGTGGATGGGTCAGGACGGGTTCGACTATTCCTTCCAGTCCGATTACGCCCGGATGTGGGACGACAGCATTTCAGCGATCGCCGAGGTCGCCGACCATAACCGCGCCATCGATGTCGCCATCGAATACAAGCCCAACGAACCCCGCGCCCACGTCGTGATGCCCGACATGACCACGACGCTTCTGGCTTTGGCCGAGGTCGGGCGGGCGAATACCGGCGTGACGCTCGACTTCTGCCACATGCTGTTTGCGGGCGAGATGCCGGCCCGCGCGGCCATGCTGGCAGGGCGGTCCAGCCGTATCCTCGGGGTCCACCTGAACGACGGCTACGGCAAGCGCGACGATGGGCTGATCGCGGGCTCCGTGCATCCGGTGCAGACGGTGGAGCTGTTCATGGCGCTCGACCGGCTTGGGTATGACGGGGTGATCTACTTCGACACCTTCCCCGATCACGGCGGCACCGACCAGGTGGGCGAGGCGCAGGCAAACATCGCGGTGACGGACCGGCTGCGCTCCATCGCGCGGGCGCTGGCCGGAAACGCCGAGCTAGCCAAAGCACAAGCCCGCCAGGACGCCGCCGCCGCCACCCGCATCGTGCTTGGCGCGCTCTACGGCGCCTGAAGCACCGCTCGTCGTCGACTTCGTCGCTCCTCGCTGGGGCGGTCCACTGACGAGGAGACCAAGTCGAACGAGGAGGCTCCCTCTCAGATCGGCGCGTCGGCCCGGATCAGCCCCTCGGCCCGCAACGCCTCCCACAGTGCCTGCGGGATCTCAGCCTTTGCCGCCTGCAGGTTCGACGCCATCTCCGACAGCCCCTGTCCACCGGGGATCACAGACACCACCGCCGGATGCTTCAGCGGGAACTGGAATGCCGCATCGACCAACCGCACGCCATGCGCTTCACAGACCGCCTGCAGCCGCCCGGCCTTCTCCATCACCCAATCCGGCGCGGGCGCGTAGTTCCAGTGCGCCCCCGGTCGCGGCCCCGTCGCCAGGATGCCCGAGTTGTAGGGGCCGCCAATCACGATCCCCACACCCCGCTCCTGACACAAGGGCATCAGCCGCTCCTGCGCCTCCTGCTCCAGCAGGGTGTAGCGCCCGGCCAGAAGGAAAATGTCGATGTCGCAGCGATCAAGCAGCCAGAGGCAGGGGTCGACCTCGTTGATCCCGCCGCCGAAGGCCCGGATCACCCCC
>JBJTSJ010000417.1:0-2626 GCA_046076605.1 Tabrizicola sp. | reverse complement strand
AAGGGCGAGGCGGCGCGGTTCGACTGCATGTGGATGTAGCGCGCGGCCATTTCCTTGCCTGTTCCGGGCTCTCCCGTCAGCATGACGCGCGCGTTGGACTTGGTGACCTTGTCGAGGTTCGCCTTCAGCGTCTTGAAGGCGAGGGACGAGCCGACCATCTCGGCCGAAGTCACGTCGCGGCGGCGGAGTTCCTGGTTTTCGCGGCGGAGACGCGCGGTTTCCATGGCGCGGGCCACGACGACCATCAGCTGATCGATGTTGAAAGGCTTTTCGATGAAGTCGTAGGCGCCCTGCTTGATCGCGGCGACGGCGATTTCGATGTTGCCGTGGCCGGAGATGATGACGACCGGGATGTCGGGGTTGTCGCGTTTCACGGTCTTCAGGATATCGATCCCGTCCATCCGGCTGTCCTTGAGCCAGATGTCGAGGATCATCAGCGAGGGCGGATCGGCGTTGATTTCCGCCATGCAGTCGTCGGAATTGGCGGCAAGGCGGGTGGTGTAGCCTTCGTCCCGCAGGATGTCGCCGATCAGTTCGCGGATGTCCTGTTCATCGTCGACGATGAGAATGCTCATGTCTCAAGCCTCCTTTGCGGTCGGCGCGGCGCCGAGAGGAATATGCGTGCGCTGACGTTTGCGTTGGGTGCGGGGTAGTCGGATCTCGGCCATCGCGCCTGGGTGGGCGTTGCCCGCGAAAACGGGGGCGTCGAGCAGGGCGAGGGTGCCGCCGTGTTCCTCGATGATCTTCTTGACGATGGGCAGGCCGAGGCCGGTGCCCTTTTCGCGGGTGGTGACGTACGGCTCAAAGAGCCGCGCGCGGTCAGGGGGAAGACCGGTGCCGTTGTCACTGATGCGGATCACGGCTTCGGCGTCGTCGGCAGTCAGCGAGATGCGAATCTCGGGGGCGAAGCCTTGGGGTTTCTGTTTTTCCTGATACGTTTCAATTGCTTCACCCGCATTCTTGATCAGGTTTGTGAAGGCCTGACCGATCATTGTGGCGTCAAGATCGAGGTGAAGCTCGTCCGGGGGGATGTCCTTGACGAAGCGGACGCCGGGCTGGCCGTTCTCCTGCAGCAGGACCGCGCCTTTCAGAAGCGCGGCCAGGTCGCAGTCGCGGCGGTCGGGTTCGGGCATGCGGGCGAACTTGGAGAATTCGTCGACGATCCGGCGCAGGTCGTTGGTCTGGCGGACGATGACGTCGGTGTATTGTTCGAGGTCTTCGTGGTCGCGGACCTGGGTTGCGAACTTGCGCTTGATGCGTTCGGCGGACAGCTGGATCGGGGTGAGGGGATTCTTGATCTCATGCGCGATGCGGCGGGCGACGTCGCCCCAGGCGGCCATCCGCTGCGCGCTGACAAGGTCGGTCACGTCGTCGAAGGCGACCACATAGCCTTCGAGGTCGCCCGCATCGGAGCGGCGGGTGGACATGCGGACGAGCAGGCTTTCGAGCTTGCCCTTGCGGGTCAGGCGGACCTCTTCCTGCACGGCGTTGCTGCCTGCATCACGGAGGCGGTCGAAGAGCGCGGCGAATTCCGGGACGGCGGCGGCGAGGGGCGTGTCGACAAGGCCGTCGGCGAGATCGAGGAGCTTTTCAGCGGCGCGGTTGACGAAGTCGATGTCTCCGTCACTGTCGAGACCGATCACACCTGCCGTGACGTTGGAAAGAACGGAATCGAAGAGACGCCGCCGGGTTTCGGTCTGGGCGTGGGATTCGACCAGCGCCTCGCGCTGGCCCTTCAGCTGGCGGGTCATCTGGTTGAAAATGCGACCAAGCGAGGCGATCTCGTCATCGCCTTCCTCTTCGGTCACCTGCACGTCCAGATCGCCGCCCCCTACCCTTTCGGCGGCTCCGGCGAGGCGGCCCACGGGGCGCGAGAGCCGTTCGGCGAACCAGAGGCCAAGCCAGATCGCGGCGAGGATCAGGATGAGGGCGAAGCCGAGGTAAATGAGACCGAAGTTGAAGAGGAGGCGGCCGCGTTCTGACTCCAACTGGTTGTAAAGCTGGACGGTTTCCTAGGTTTCATCGAGGAGCGACAGGATAGAGCCGTCGACCGACCGGGTGACATAGAGGTAGCGGTCGGGATACGCTTCCAGCAGGACCAGGGCGCGGAATTCGTTATTCTTCCAGTCCGGAATCAAGACCGTGTTGCCCTTGCGCGCGAGGCGGAGGTGTTCTTCGGTCAGGGGTTCGAAATCAAAGAGATACGACCGCTCGCCGCGCGTCTTGAGCGTGCCTGTGCCGTCAACAAGATAGGCCTCTTTCAGCCCGCGCTGGACCACCTGTTGCGCCTGGGACAGCAGCGGGCGCAGCTGGTCGTCGCGCAGGAACGTGTTCCGCTGTTTGGCATCGTTGAGGTAACCCGCAAGGGTAACGACATCGGTAGCGAGGTCATCCCGCTGCACGGCCTCATAGGCCTGGGCGGCAGAGAGGGAGGAGCCGACGACGGAACGGACGCGGTCGGAAAACCAGCCTTCTAGGCCGATGTTGATCGACAGCACGGCGAAGACGGCGACCAGGACGGTGGGGATCAGCGCGATCAGCATGAAGACGCCGGACAGGCGCATGTGAAGGCGCGACCCGGCGGACTTGGAGCGGCGGTCGGTGATCAGCCGTGCGACACGGGCGA
>JBJTSJ010000416.1:0-4003 GCA_046076605.1 Tabrizicola sp. | reverse complement strand
GCCTTCCTGCGCCGCCAGGCCAACTGAAAAGAACGCGGCATACAGACAGAGACTGGCCCGGGAAACCGGGCCTTTTCCTTTCTGTGGCAAGGGTTTGCCGAATGTTTCAACCCTGTCACATACCGTCAAAAAGAGTGAGTTGAGGTCGCACAACTTAACGAATAGCTAACGTGCAACCGGAGCGAGGCGTCGAACCCGCCCGGCATGAGGTTGAGCGGGACGTGCAGAATACGCTGAATTCCCCTGCGACCTTTACCGGGCTTGGCCTGCACTCTGGCCTGCCGGTGCGGATGGTCGTGCGCCCGGCGCCGGCGGATCACGGGATCTGGTTCCGCCGTACCGATGTCGCGGATCATGCTGCGCTGATCCCGGCGCGCTGGGACGTGGTCACGCCGTCGCGTCTGTGCACCGTCATCGAGAACGATGCGGGTGTCTCGGTCTCGACCATCGAACACATCATGGCGGCCCTGGCCGGTTTCGCGATCCACAATGCCCTGATCGAGATCGACGGGCCGGAAGTGCCGATCCTTGATGGCTCGGCCGTGCCGTTCATCGAGGGTTTCATGGCTGCGGGTCTGGACGAGCAGGATCTGCCGGTCCGCGCTGTCCGCATCCTTGCGCCCGTTGAAGTGCGCGAGGGCGATGCGGTGGCGCGTCTGGAACCGGCGGACATGCTGGAAATCGACTTCCGCATCGACTTCGAGGACGCGGCCATTGGTGTGCAGGAACGTCGCCTGAACATGGCGAACGGCGCCTTCGTGCGGGAACTGTCCGACAGCCGCACCTTCTGCCGCCAGTCCGATATCGACGCGATGCGGGAAAAGGGTCTGGCCCTGGGCGGCACGCTGGAGAATGCGGTTGTGTTCGCGGGTGACCGGGTGCTGTCCCCGGGCGGTCTGCGGCATGCCGACGAACCGGTGCGGCACAAGATGCTGGACGCGGTGGGCGATCTGGCCTTGGCCGGTGGCCCGGTTCTGGGGCGCTATGTGGGCGAACGGGCGGGCCATGCCTTGACCAATCGCTTGCTGCGCGCCTTGTTTGCCGATGCTTCGGCCTATGAAGTCGTCGATTGCGGGCCGCGCACGCTGGGCAAGTTGCCGGGTGTGGGCGTTCATGCAGGCGATCTGCCGCTGCGCAACGGGTCCTTCTGAACCTGCGCAAAGTCACGAAAGGCGTTTTGCGCCCCGGATTTTTCTGTGCTAGGACGGGCCAAACATAGGGCGAACCGCCCGGGCTGCAGGTTGGATAGGCAAAGAATGTCAGGCAGAAGGCCCGGCGCAGGGTTTATTGGAGCGGCGGTTCTGGTGTTGGTGCTGGCCGGCTGCGGAGGCGGTCAGCAGGACCGTGCGCTGGAATCCTACACTGCGGAAGAAATCTACAAGAAGGGCGAGCTGGAGCTGGAGACCGGCAAGCGTCCAAAGGATGCGCTGGTCTATTTCCAGGAAGTGGAACGGCTGTACCCCTATACCGAATTCGCCAAGCGTGCCCTGATCATGCAGGCCTTCACCCATCACAAGGCCAAGGAATATCCCGAAGCCCGCGATGCGGCGCAACGGTTCCTCGACTTCTATCCCGGCGACGAGGACGCGCCTTACGCGCTGTATCTGATGGCGCTGTCCTACTACGACCAGATCGATGACGTGGGCCGCGACCAGGGGATCACCTTCCAGGCGCTGACGGGCATGCGGGATGTGATCGAGACCTATCCGGACAGCGAATATGCCCGGTCGGCGATCCTGAAGTTCGAGCTGGCCTTCGACCAGCTGGCCGCGAAAGAGATGGAAGTCGGGCGCTACTATCTTAAGCGGCGGCATTACGCGGCGGCGATCAACCGGTTCCGGACCGTGGTCGCGGATTTCCAGACCACCACGCAGACCGCCGAAGCGCTGCACAGGCTGGTGGAATGCTATCTGGCGCTGGGGCTGACCGACGAGGCGCAGACGGCGGCGGCGATCCTGGGCTACAACTACCAGGCCTCGCCGTTCTACGACGACAGCTTCCGCCTGCTGAAGGGCAAGGGCCTGTCGCCAGAGGCCAAGGGTGAAGGCTGGCTGCGCACGATCTATCGTCAGATGGTGCGGGGCGAGTGGTTGTGAGGGCGGTGCGCCATGAATGCGCACCCTACGCCTGACCATGCTGCGCAGCCTTGATATCCGCGATGTGCTGATCATAGACCGGCTGAGCCTCGAGCTTGGCCCGGGCCTGAACGTTCTTACCGGCGAGACGGGGGCGGGGAAGTCGATCCTGCTGGATGCCTTGGGGTTTGTGCTGGGCTGGCGGGGGCGGGCGGAACTTGTGCGTCAGGGTGCTGCGCAAGGGGAAGTGACGGCGGTCTTTGACCTGGCCACTGGCCATGCCGCGCGGGCGGTGCTGGCGGAGGCGGGGATCGAGGCGGAGGAAGAGTTGATCCTCCGTCGGGTGAACATGGCCGACGGGCGGAAGACGGCCTTCGTGAATGACCGGAGGGTCTCGGGCGAAGTGCTGCGGGACCTGTCGGACACGCTGGTGGAGCTGCATGGGCAGCATGACGACCGGGGGCTGTTGAACCCCAGGGGTCACCGGGCCTTGCTGGATGCCTTTGCGGGCCTGGACTTGTCTGGCCTGCGGGCGGCTTGGGC
Source organism: Tabrizicola sp. (assembly GCA_046076605.1). Classification (GTDB taxonomy): domain Bacteria; phylum Pseudomonadota; class Alphaproteobacteria; order Rhodobacterales; family Rhodobacteraceae; genus Tabrizicola. The sequence goes on along the minus strand of JBJTSJ010000416.1, from coordinate 1,385 downwards.
TGCGCAGCGGGAGGCTCGGTCAGCCTTGACCGAGGCGGAGGGAGCCTTGGCGCGGGCGGCGGCAGAGGAAGAGTTCCTGCGCCATGCGGTGGCAGAGCTGGACAAGCTGGACCCGGAGCCGGGCGAGGACGAGGCGCTGGATGCGCGGCGGCGGCTGATGCAGGGCGCGGGGCGGATTCGCGAGGATGTGGCGAAGGCCTTGATGGCCCTGTCCGATGAGGGCGCCGAGGGTCGGATGCGCGATGCGCTGCGCTGGCTGGACGGGGCGGCGGAGAAGGCCGAGGGGCGGCTGGATGCGCCGATGGAGGCGCTGAACCGGGCGCTGATTGAGCTTGGCGAGGCGGCGGACGGGGTGGAGCGGGCGCTGGAGGCGTTGGACTTTGACCCGGGAGAGCTGGAGCGGGTCGAAGAGCGGCTGTTCGCGATCCGGGCGCTGGCGCGGAAGCATGGGGTGCTGGCGGACGATCTGGGCGGCTTTGCCGAGGGGTTGCGGGCGCGGCTGGCGGCGATCGATGGCGGGGCGGCGGGGATTGCCCGGTTGGCGAAGGCCTTGGCGGAGGCGGAAAGCGCCTATGCGGCCGAGGCGGCGCGGGTGACTGCGGCGCGGGTAAAGGCGGCGAAGAAGCTGGATGCTGCGATGGCGGCAGAGCTCGCGCCGTTGAAGATGGAGCGGGCGGTCTTTGCGACCGAGGTGACGGCGGGGGAGCCGGGGCCGGAGGGGGTGGATGCGGTGACTTTCACTGTGGCCACCAACCCTGGGGCACCGTCGGGGCCGCTGAACCGGATTGCGTCGGGCGGTGAGCTTAGCCGGTTCCTGCTGGCGCTGAAGGTGTGTCTGACGGGGGACAGCCCCGGCCTGACGCTGATCTTCGACGAGATCGACCGGGGTGTGGGCGGCGCGACGGCGGATGCGGTGGGGCGGCGGTTGAAGGCCCTTGCGCAGGGCGCTCAGGTGCTGGTCGTGACGCATTCGCCCCAGGTGGCGGCCTTCGGGGCGCGGCATTGGCGGGTGGAGAAGCGGGTGGCGAAGGGGCAGACGCTGTCCACCGTCACGGGGTTGGGCGCCGAGGAGCGGGTCGAGGAGATCGCGCGGATGCTGGCCGGCGACACGGTGACCGAGGCCGCACGGGCCGCGGCGCGGGCCCTGCTGCAGGGCTAGGCGTCCTGCCCAAAGCTGCGGCGGGTTTGTGACGACCCTTGCGTCTGGTGCATGGCGGGGTTTTCGACTTGGGCCTACAATGCTGCGGTGCAGTGTCCTATCTTCCGGTCAAGAAGAAAGGAGCAGCCCCATGTTCAACCTGTTCAAATCGCTGGTTTCCGGTCTCCCCCGCATCGCCGACCTTGAGCGCGCCTACCTGAACGCCTCGGTCAGCCGCTACGACCTG
>JBJTSJ010000415.1:0-3655 GCA_046076605.1 Tabrizicola sp. | reverse complement strand
GGCGGCGGTGAGGAGCATGGTGGAGAAGCTGGAGGTCATCGCGAAGCCCTGGTCGTGGGTGGCTTCTGGGAGGGTGATGACTTTGGCTTTGGCGTCCCGGCCGAGGGCGGACTGGGCGTTGCAGGTGATGTGGAGGCGGGGCCAGTGTGGGGCGAGGGCATCCAGTGCGGCCTGGAGGCCGATGCTTTCGGTGGAGTTGCCGGAGCGGCCAAAGCTGACGATGAGTTTCGGGGCTCCGCGCAGGTAGGCGTGGGGGCGGGCGACGATGTCGGTAGTGGGGGTGGCGCGGAGGCGGGGGCCGGTTTGGCCTTCGAGGCCAGCCGCGAGGATGTCGCCGATGTAGGCGGAGGTGCCGGCGCCGCAGAACCAGACCTCTTGCGCGCCGGTGTTGGCGATCCATTGGCGGAGGTCGGCGACGGGGAGTTCAGCGCCCCAGGCGGCCCAGATCGTGGGCTGGGCGAGGATTTCGCGGAAGGTGGCGTGGCGGGTGAGGTCGGTCATCTTGGGTCTGCTTGGTATTGCGGCTGTCCCGCACCCCCGGCCCCTCCCCACGGAGGGGGAGGGGAGGCGCTTTTGGCGGGCGTTGGTCCTGGCGCGGAGAGGTTGGGCTTGTGGATTGCGGCGGTGAGGAAATTGAGCGCCTGCGGCGCGAGCCTTTTGTCTCGCCTCTGGCCTGCGGCCAACCGGCTCGGATGCCGGGGGTGCTCCGCCCCCCGGACCCCCAGGGAGTATTTGGGACAAAGGCAAGAGGATTGGATGCGCGTCATCTTGTTTGGGTGACCTTGGCGAGCGTTGTGGTGCGGTCGGGGTCGTGGCCGAGAGCTAGGGCGGTTTGCAGGGCGAGGGGGTAGGTGAGGATAAGGAGGGCTGCTGCTGCGGCGGCGGGGGTGAGGTTGGTGGCGCCGACGTCGGAGGGGCGGAGGCGAAAGACGGTGCCTCCGGCAGCCTTGAAGCGCTGTTCGGCGGTGTCGAGGCTGGGTTGGACGTCGGGTTGTTCGGTGTCGAGAATCAGGATCAGGAGGGGGTTCGTGACGAGTTGCAGGGGGCCGTGGAGGACTTCGCTGGAGGAATAGGCTTCGGCGTGGAGGGCGCAGCATTCCTTGAGTTTCAGGGCCAATTCCTGCGCCGCGCCAAAGCCGGTGTCGCGGCCGATGACGTAGACGTGGGAGGCGCGGAGGAGGGCGGCGAGGAGGGCTTTCTCCTGTGGCAGGGTCTTGCCCTTGAGGGAGGCGATGGCTTGGGCGGAAGCCGTCGCGCGCGGGGCGTAAGTGGGGGACAGGGTGGAGAGGAGGGCCATGCCTGCGGCGATTGCTCCGACCACGGATTTGGTGGCGGGGACGGCCTGCTCGGGACCGGCGCCGATCTTGAGAGTGGCGTGGGCCTGCGCCTCGACCGGGCTGCCGGGGGCGTTGGTCAGGGCGAGGACGGTTGCGCCCATGGTCTTCGCGCCTTGGGCGGAGCGGACGAGGTCGTCGGAGGCTCCGGACTGGCTGACGACGAGGACGGCGCTGTCGGTGAGGCGGACGCCCTGGCCCAGGGAGAAGATCGAGGGGGGCAGCGAGGTGACGGGGAGGTGGGTCTCGCGCATCAACTCGTAGGACAGGATGTTGGCGGCGGCGTCGGAGGAGCCGCGGGCGACAGTGTAGATCGCGCGGAGGTTCTGAAGGTCGGGGAGCGTGACGGGCTGCGCGACGGCGGTGGCGAAGACCTGGGGGGCCTCGGCGATTTCGTGCGCCATGTGCTGGCCGGCGTTTGCGGGGAGGTCGGTCATTTGTTGGCTTCCGTGGTCGCCCCCCACCCCCGGCCCCTCCCCACGGAGGGGGAGGGGAGGCGCTTGGGGTGGTATGCGGCACTGTCCTGACGCGGCGCGCTGGCTACGAATGCGGAGCCTCCGGCGGGGATATTTGGGGACATGAAATGGGCGGTTTCGGTCATTTGCGGAGGCCGTGTTGGTCGAGGGCGGCCCAGGTGTCGGTGAGGTCGACGACCTGGCCGGTGGTGCGGGCCTGGTCGAGCGCGATGGCGGCGATGCCGGCCTCCATCGCGTCGAAGATGGAGACGGGGAGTGCGTTGGTTTCCCCGCGCAGGTAGGCGGTAATGTCGCGGCACATCAGCTGGTCGGCGCCGTAGTGCGCGCCTTTCATTGCGGTGCCTTGCGTGTAGTCGTGGTCGGCCAGGCGGCGGCCGTCGCGGGCGGTGACTTTCAGGAAGCCGCGGACGAAGTCGCCTTCGGCCATGCCGTGGGTGCCGATCACACAGAACCGACGATGTTCGTCGGGCACGTTGAGGTTGGTGTGGAAGGCGAGGCTGGCCCCCGTTTCGTACTGCAGGATCGCGGTCTGGTAGTCGATGATGTCGCCGTCGGAGTTGAACGGATCATCCGTGTACTCCCAGACGGATTTCTTGACGTGGAAGATTTCGGCCTCGGCGTTGGACTTCGGCGCATTGGCCGGGACGAAGGACTTGCGGCCGCCGAAGCTGGCAACGCGTTGGGGGCGAGAGCCGGTGACCATGTTGTAGATGTCGAGGTCGTGGCAGCATTTTTCCAGCATGAAGCCGCCCGCAAGGCCGGTCTTCCGCCGCCAGTCGCGCATGAAGAAGGCGCCGTGGTAGGGGCCGATGTGTTCGTTGGCCTCAAGGGAGGTCACGTCGCCGAGCCAGCCTTGCGACATGGCGGCGCGGAGGTCGACCATGTGTTGCGAATAGCGCAGGACAAGGCCGACCATAGCGCGGTTCACCCCGCCGTGCTTGGCGAGGAGGCGGGCGAGTTCGAGGGTTTCCTCGATCGAGACGACGACGGGCTTTTCGGTGAAGACCTGTACGCCTGCCTCAAGGCCTGCGCGGATCTGGTCGAGGTGGAAGACGTTCGGCGAGAAGACGCAGTAGAGGTCGGGCTTTGCATCGGAGAGCATCGCCTCCACCGACGGATAGCGGGGGGTGTCGGTGCCGATCATTTCGAGGTGGGTCGGCTGGGGGTCGTAGTAGCCGACGATTTCCGCTTCCGGCATTTCCTCGCGAAGCGTGGTCAAGACGTGACCGGCCCGCAGGCCGATGCCTGAGGTGACGATGCGCATGGGTAACTCCTTACTTCAGGCGGCGAGGGCTGGGGCCTGCCGCCGCCGCATCACGCGGCCTTGGGTGTCGAAAACATGGGCGTCGGCGGGGGCGAAGGTGAGGCCGACCTCCTCACCTTCGTGGACGGTGGTGTCGCCGGGAAGGGCGGCGCAGAGCTTGAGGCCGTCGGCCATCTGGCCGTAGGCGATGGCGGTGCCGCCGAGAAGTTCGAGGACGCGCAGGCGCATCGAGACCCCGGTTCCGAGTTTCAGGTTTTCGGGGCGGACGCCGACGTCCACCTTGTCTCCTGCTTTGGCAGCGACCACGACCGGAAGGGTCATCCGGGTGCCGCCGTGGAATTCGACAGTGAGGCCATCCGCGCATGCGCCGGTGACGGTGGCGGGCAGGAGGTTCATGTTGGGCTGGCCGATGAAGGTCGCGACGAAGCGGGTGGCGGGGTGGTGGTAAAGCTCCATCGGGGTGCCGAACTGCTCGATCCGGCCCTTGTTCAGGACGACGATGCGGTGGGCCATCGTCATCGCTTCCACCTGGTCGTGGGTGACGTAGACCATGGTGGCGTCGAGGTCGCGTTGGAGGGCGG
>JBJTSJ010000414.1:0-8299 GCA_046076605.1 Tabrizicola sp. | reverse complement strand
CGCTCATTTCGATAGCCGACCGTGGCCCGGGGCGCCCGGCTCAATTCCTTGCCAAATCCCTAAAGGAAAAAGTCAAATAATTGATTTCAAATGGGTTCCAAAGTTTGTCCACCGTGGACAGACCTCTCATTCCTCCCGTAGAACCGCCAGGAAGGCCTCCCCGAACCGCTCCACCTTCAGCTCCCCCATCCCCTGGATCGCCTGCAGCTCTCCCAGGGTCGAAGGCCGCCGCTCGGCGATCGCCCGCAGGGTGGAATGGGTGCAGGACAGGTACTTCCCCGTCCCATCCTCGCCCCGGGCCAGCGCCAGCTGCACCTCCGCCAGCCGGTAGAACAGCGCCCCCTCCGGCCGCCCCGCCAGCTTCATCCGCGCCGGATGCAGCCCCTCCGCCGCCCCATTGATGACCTCCAGAAACGCCGTCCCGTAGCTCTCCAGCTTCCGCGCGCCCACCCCGGTGATGCCCGCCATCTGATCCAGGGTGGCGGGCTTCTTCTTGGCCATCTCGATCAGCGTTTTGTCCGGGAAGATCACATAGGCCGGCACATTCTGCGCCTCAGCCAGCGCCCGCCGCCGCGCCTTCAAGAGCGCCAGGAGGCCTGCATCCTCCTCCGCCACCTGGGCGCGCACGACCGGCTCCCGCTCTCCGGCCGCCACCACGGTATCCCGGCGCAAGGTGACGGAGGCCTCGCCCCGCAAGACCGGCCGGGCCGCGTCCGTCATCCGCAGCGCCCCGTGCCGGTCCGGGTCGGGCCGCACCAGATCGCGGCCCATCATCTGGCGGAAGACCGCCCCCCAAGCCGGTTTCGACAGGTCGCGGCCCACGGCAAAGGTCGGCAGCCGGTCGTGCCCCTTCTCGCGCACCTTTTCGGTCGCGGTGCCGGTCAGGATGTCGATCAGATGCCCCGCCCCGAACCACTCCCCCGTCCGCAGGATCGCCGACAAGGCCTTCCGCACCGCCTCGGTCGCGTCGAACAGCTGCGCCGGGCGGTCGCAGAGATCACAGTTTCCACAAGGCTCCGCCGTCTCGCCGAAATAGCCCAGCAAGACCTGCCGCCGACAGCCCAAAGCCTCGGCCAGCCCCAACAGGGCATTCAGCCGCGCATGATCCGCCGCCTTCCGGTCCGCAGGGGCCGCCCCCTCGTCGATCTGCGACCGGCGCAGACGGATGTCGTCGGGGCCGTAAAGGGTCATCGTCTCGGCCGGCGAGCCATCCCGGCCCGCGCGGCCGATTTCCTGGTAGTAGCCCTCGATCGACTTCGGCAGGTCGGCGTGGGCGACCCAACGGATGTCCGGCTTGTCGATGCCCATCCCGAAGGCGATCGTTGCCACCACAATCAGCCCGTCCTCGCGCTGGAAACGAGTCTCGACCTGACGGCGTTCCTCGGCCTCCATGCCCCCATGATAGGCCACCGCCTCATGCCGCGCTTCGCGGAGCGCCTGAGCCAGCGTCTCGGTCTTGGCCCGCGTTGCGCAGTAGACGATGCCCGACTGCCCCCGCCGCGCCCCAGCGAAACGCAGGATCTGCTCGCGCGGCTTGTCCTTCACTGCGAAGGCGAGGTGGATGTTCGGCCGGTCGAAGCCGCGCAGGAAAGTGACGGGGGCCTCGCCATCGAACAGCCGCGTCACGATCTCGGCACGCGTCTCCTCGTCCGCCGTGGCGGTAAAGGCGGCCAGAGGCACCCGCAGGGACCGGCGCAGCTCGCCGATCCGCAGATAGTCCGGGCGGAAGTCGTGGCCCCACTGGCTGACGCAATGCGCCTCGTCCACCGCGATCAGGCTGCACTTCGCCCGCCGCAGCAGCGCCAGCGCGCCGGATGAGGCCAGCCGCTCGGGCGCCAAGTAAAGCAGCTTAAGCCGCCCCTCGTCGATGGCTTGAAAGACCTCTTCGGTCTCTTCGTCCGTGTTGCCCGAGGTCAGCGCCCCGGCCTCCACCCCCGCCGCTCGCAAGGCACGGACCTGGTCCCGCATCAAGGCAATCAGCGGCGAGATGACGACTGTCACCCCATTCCGGCAAAGCGCAGGCAGTTGGAAACACAGCGATTTCCCGCCGCCCGTCGGCATGATCGCCAGTGTGTTGCGGCCCTCCAGGACCGATTGCACGATCTCGGCCTGGCCCGGCCGGAACTCGGGGAAGCCGAAAACGGATTGCAGAAGCTCGGCCGCGCGGTCCACTGGAACGCCCCCCGGCGTCAGAGGAAGAACGTGATGTTGTTCCGAAGGATGATCTCAAGCGCGTAGATCGCGATCAACACCACCAAGGGCGACAAGTCCAACCCCGCCATCGACGGCAGCAACCGGCGGATCGGGGCGTAGAGCGGCTCCAACAGGCGGTTCAGCCCGTACCAGATCTGCTGGACGACCGGCTGGCGGATGTTCAGGACCTGGAAGTTGATCAGCCAGCTCATGATGAAATGCGCGAGGATGAAAAACTTGGCGATGCCAAGGATCAGCATCAGAATTTCAAAAAGCGACGTCATCGTGCACTCCATCCGGGTCTTGCCACAGGTAGCGGCAGGGGCGCGGAAGGGCAATGGTTTCCGCAGCGTTCCGCTTGACGCCGCCAGCCCCCCGGTCCACCCATGCCGCCGAACCGGAGAGTGCCGATGTACCCCTTCCTGCGCATGTTCAAGGAACTGGCCCGCGCCAACGCGATGCCGGAGCTTGGGCTGTTCGACACCCATGTCAGTCATCACATGTGCTGGCCCTGGGACCTTGACCCCTGGGTCGAGCAGAACAACGGCCGTACGCTGACACTGTTTGACCTGGGCCGCCTGCCACTGGGCCTGCGGACCGGGATCCATACCGTTATGAAGGCAAACGGCTGGGGGCTGACGGTGGCGGGATCGTCGGTGCGGTACCGGCGCCGGGTGACTATGTTCTCGCGGCTGGTCACGCACAGCCGCTGCCTCGGCTGGGATGCGCGGTTCCTGTATACCGAGCAGTCGATGTGGAAGGGCGAGGAATGCACCTCGCAAGTGCTGATCCGGTCGGCCATCGTGTCGAAAGCGGGGATGGTTCCCCCAGTCGAACTGGCCCGGGCCGCCGGGATGGCGACGGAAAGCCCCGATCTGCCTGATTGGGTCAAGGCCTGGATCGCCGCGGACGCAACCCGCCCCTGGCCCCCTGCGCGGTAAGGTGATCGGCGAGCACAAGCGACGCGAAGTGCCGTCCCTTGCGCCGTCGGCGGTTTCCGGGTTCACTTCCTGAAAAGCAGGGGGCAGGCATGGCAAGCGCGCGGCAGCGGATCTGGGGCTGGTATTTCTTCGACTGGGCCAGCCAGCCTTACAACACCCTTCTTCTGACCTTCATCTTCGGCCCGTATTTCGCCGAGGTCGCCCGCGGTCACTACATGGGCACCGGGATGGACGAAGAGGCCGCGATGCCGCCGCCCAGGCCTATTGGGGCTGGGGCCTGGCTATCGCCTCGGCTGCCATCGCCATTCTGGCGCCAATCCTGGGTGCCATCGCCGACGGCACCGGGCGGCGGCTGGTTTGGGTCTGGACCTTCTCGCTGTTCTACGTCGTGGGCTCCGCAGGCCTTTGGTGGGTGGCCCCCGGCGGGGGCGAGGGGATGCTGTTCTGGGCCGTCTGCCTGTTCGGGATTGGCTTCATCGGGATGGAATTCGCGACGATCTTCACCAATGCCCTGATGCCTTCGTTGACCCAAGCCGATGATCTGGGGGCGATTTCCGGCTCGGGCTTTGCCTTCGGCTATCTGGGCGGCCTTCTGGCGCTGGTCATCATGCTGCTGTTCTTCGCGGAAGGCGCTGACAGCGGCCAGACCTTGCTGAAGATGGATCCCTTGTTCGGTCTGGACCCCGAGGCCCGCGAGGGCACCCGCTTCGTCGGCCCCTTCACCGCGATTTGGTTCGTCGTCTTCATGATCCCCTTCTTCCTGTGGGTGAAGGAACCACACACTGATCGCCGCCCGCTGCACCTGGGCCGCGCATTCGCCAGCCTGCGCGACCTGATCCGCTCGCTGCGGTTCCGGCGCAGCCTGTCGGCCTATCTGGCCTCGTCGCTGTTCTACCGCGACGCGCTGAACGCCCTTTATGGGTTTGGCGGGGTCTATGCCTCGGGCGTTCTGGGCTGGTCGATCATCCAGATCGGCATCTTCGGGATCGTGGGCGCCGTGACCGCGATGGTTGCGGCGTTCATCGGCGGGCGGGCCGACCGCGCCTTCGGGCCGAAGCCGGTGATCATGCTGTCGATCGTGGTCCTGATCTTCGTGTGCCTCATCATCGTGGGCATGAGCCGGGAAAGCGTCTGGGGCATACCCCTGGACCCGGCATCGGGCCTTCCGGACCAGATATTCTTCGCCTGCGGGGCCCTGATCGGCGCGGCGGGCGGGTCGCTGCAGGCCGCATCCCGCACGATGATGGCCCGCCACACCACCCCCGACCGCGCGACCGAAGCCTTCGGCCTGTTTGCCCTTTCGGGCAAAGTGGCAAGCTTCATGTCCCCCGCACTGATCGCGCTTGCCACCACCATCAGCGGATCGCAGCGGATCGGCATTGCTCCCTTGGTTGTGTTGTTCCTCATTGGGCTGGTTCTGCTACTCTGGGTCAAACCCAAAGGTGAGCTTCCTGCATGACCCTGACCCGCGTGTTTCTACTTTCCCTGTTGCTGGCAGCACCAGCGCAGGCCGAAAAGCTGGCCAATAAGCTGTTCGGCGCGATGGAGGACCCCTCGAACCAGGAGTCGATGCCTATCGGGTCCTATGCCAAGGGCTGCGCAGCGGGGTTGGTAGAGCTGCCGGAAACCGGGCCGACCTGGCAGGCGATGCGCCTGTCGCGCAACCGCAACTTCGGCCAGCCCGAGATGGTGCAGTTCCTGATGGACCTGTCGGGGACGGCGCGCGACATAGGCTTTGGCCGTGGCCTCTACATCGGCGACATCAGCCAGCCGCGGGGCGGGCCGATGACCAGCGGGCATGCCAGCCACCAGATCGGGCTTGACGCCGACATCTGGATGCTACCCCCCCGCCGCCTGGACCTGTCCGAGGCGGAGCGTGAGGAGATCAGTTCGATCCCCGTCCGCTCGGCCGACCAGAGGTCCGTCACGGAAAACTGGACCAAGGTCCACCGCGAGCTTCTGAAGCAGGCCGCCCTTGACCCGCGCGTCGACCGGATTTTCGTGGCCGCCGCCGTCAAGATCGAGATGTGCAAGACTGCCAAGCGCGCCGACAAGAAATGGCTGCAGAAGATCCGCCCCGTTGCAGGTCACGACACGCATTTCCACGTCCGCCTGAAATGCCCCCAGGGCGCGCGGCTGTGCGAGACGCAGACCCCCAGCGTGGATGACCTTTCCAAGGGCGGCGACGGCTGCGACGAGACGCTGATGTGGTGGGTAACAGACTACCTGAACCCGCCAAAGCCCAGCGACAAGAAGCCCCGCGACGACGACGTGCCCAAGAAGAAGGGCCCGCGCGAATTCACGATGGCCGACCTGCCGCGGCAGTGCAAAGGCGTGCTTGCCTCGGATTGACAGGGGACCCCCGCGGGTATAGTCCGCCCCCGCCCTCATGGTGGGGGCCAAGTCTCCGCGACCTTGTCAAAACGGAAAGCAGCTATGCGCACCCTTCTTCCTGGCGTTCTCGCCATGGCGGCGATCGTCGTCGCTTCGAACATCCTGGTCCAGTATCCGCTGGGCGCCTTCCTGACCTGGGGTGCCTTCACCTACCCCTTCGCCTTCCTGGTGAACGAGATCGTGAACCGCTTCGACGGCCCCGCTGCCGCCCGCAAGGTGGTGCTGGTGGGCTTCGTGACCGGGATCCTCTGTTCCTTCGTCGGGACGCAAATCCAGGGCGAGTTCGGACCGTTGGTGACCCTGCGCGTCGCGATCGGGTCGGGCGCGGCCTTCCTTGCGGCCCAGCTACTGGACATCACCATCTTCAACCGGTTCCGTCAGGGCCTGTGGTGGAAAGCGCCGCTTATTTCGCCGGTAATATCGTCCACGCTGGACACGGCGGTCTTCTTCAGTATCGCGTTCTCGGCCGCCTTCACCTTCCTGGAACCCTCTGTCGACCTCTCCTGGGCGGCCGAACAGACCCCACTTCTGGGACTTGGCCCCCTGGCCCCTTTCTGGGTCTCGCTGGCCATTGGCGACTGGCTGGTCAAGCTTCTGCTTGCCGGGGTGGCATTGTTGCCGTTTCGTTTGGCACTTGCACGGTGGGCCACAAGGGTTGCGTGAATTGTTTTGACAAACACAAAATCTGTGGCAGGCTCACCTTATCGGCAACCATTTGAAAGGAGGTGATCCAGTGTCTAGAGTGATATTGGAGAGAGGTGTCGGGACAGTCGGGAGGAGTATTTTCTAAGGGCAGCCCCTGGAAAATAGACCACCGATTGGATTTGGATGCCCTAACTGGCCCATCTCCTTGGATCTCGGAAAGGGTTGCCTGAGCAAGGCAGCCCTTTCTCTATTTCGTCGTACCGAATAAGCATTCGCTATGCTGCATGTCACCGAAACCCTGACCATCGCCGAATGGGAATTGTCCGAAAGCTTCATGCGGGCCTCGGGTCCCGGCGGGCAGAACGTAAACAAGGTCTCGACTGCCGTCGAATTGCGGTTCGAGGCGGAACGGTCGCCGCATCTGGCCCCGGGCGTGAAGGCGCGGCTGAAGAAACTCGCCGGGCGGCGCTGGACGACGGAAGGCGCGATCGTCCTGCAGGTCGATGAAACCCGAAGTCAGGCCCGCAACCGCGACATCGCGCGGGAACGGCTGGTCGAGATGATCCGCGCCGCGTTGGTCGCGCCGAAACGGCGGATCGCAACCAAGCCCACGCTGGGCAGCCAGCGCCGTCGCGTAGCCGCCAAGACCGCGCGTGGCGAGGTCAAGGCACTGCGCGGCAAGGTGGGCGACGAGGAATGAGCCCCGCCGATCAGGCCGCCGCGCTATGGGACGGGCAGGTGGTCCGCCTGTTGCGCGACCGCGAGAACCACGTCTGCGAGATGCTGACCCCGCAGGGACGCGCGGCCTTGCGGTTGCACCGTGCGGGCTATCAGTCCGCCGCCGCGATCCGGTCTGAGCTTTGGTGGTGCGCCGAACTGGCCCGGGCGGGCCTGCCGGTTCCCGCTTCTTTGCCTGCCCGCGACGGTCAGCTGCTGGTCGCGCTGCCCGACGGGCGCCATGCCTCGGCCATCGCCTGGATGGAGGGTGAAGCGCTGGGCGAGGCCGCAAAGCCCTTTAGCCTGCCTCTGCCGCAAGTGCTGGACGCCTACCAGGCGCTGGGGCAGCTGTTGGCCCGCGTACACCGCACGACGGACAACCTGACCTTGCCCGATGACTTTATCCGCCCGCGCTGGGATCTGGACGGTCTGGTCGGGGAAAACCCGCTTTGGGGCCGGTTCTGGGAACACCCCGTGGCCACGCCCGACCAGCGCGCCCGGCTGATCCGCGCCCGCGACGCGCTGCGGGAACGGCTGGCGGGCGACAGCGGCCTGATCCATGCCGATGTGCTGCGGGAAAACGTGTTGGTGAACGGTCGTTCGGTTTCGTTGATCGACTTCGACGACTCTGGGATAGGCTTCCGGTTGCATGACCTTGGAACGGCCCTGGTCCAGACCTTCCAGCACCCGGAACAGCCGCAGATTCGTGCGGCCCTTATGGCGGGCTATGGCACGCAGGACGAAGACCTGGTCCGGGCCTTCACCCTGGCCCGCGCGCTGTCCTCGGTCGGCTGGACCATGCCGCGCCTGCAACCCGATGACCCCATTCACAAAAGCCACCTTGACCGGGCCATGTCGCTGATCGGTCAGGTCCTTGGGCCAACATGACAGTCACGTAACAGATTGATAAAAGATTTGTGAACGGTTACTCGCTGCTCCTGAACGCCAGGGACGGAGAGTCGTCATGTTCAAGCTCATCAAAGCCATCATGCCGCGGTCGGACAACTTTTTCGACCTGTTCGAGGCCCAGGCCGGGAAGGCGCAAGACGCCGCCCAGACCCTGCGTGCGATCCTGGATGGCGGCCCCGATACCGCGGACAAATGCGCGCGGCTTTCGACCCAGGAAGAGGAAGCCGACCAGATCAGCTATGAGGTGATGCAGTCGATCCGCCGCAGCTTCATCACGCCCTTCGACCGGTCCGACATCAAGGCGCTGTCCTCGGCGCTGGACGACGCCATCGACCAGATGAACAAGACGGGCAAGTCGGTCATGCTGTACGACGTGGCGACCTTCCAGCCCAACATGCGGGCGATGGGCGACCGGATCATCCTGCTGGCCAACATTGTCGCCGACGCGCTGCCGCTGATGCGGGACATCGGCAAGAACTCGGGCCGTCTGCACCAGATGG
>JBJTSJ010000413.1:0-2848 GCA_046076605.1 Tabrizicola sp. | reverse complement strand
CGCCAAACCGCCGAAATCCACATCCGTGTCGCCCTCATCAACCGCTTCAACGCACTCGGCACCGCCGACGTCGTCCGCCTGGCCTGAAACCAACGGGGAAAGGGGAAATCACGCCTCAAACCCGACTAACGCAACAATGCCGATGCTGACCAAAAAAGAGGATTACCGAGAGCCAGCAACTGGCTTGGCGACGTAAGAGAATCTGGCGCCGGTTGTTGCTGGCGACAGAGGTGTAGGAAGTCGACGACCTGAATGGGCGAAATGATCGAACAGATCTGGGTCAGGAAAACCAGCGAAGCGCTCGGAGCGAAAAAGCCCGTCAACGAGTTCTGGACCTGATCCGCAGATCACCATACCGGCCTGCAGCCAACGACACGGCTACGACAGAAGGCCTAACACAAGACCGCACTCGATCTGATCCGTTTAGGCTGAAAACTCCTTGCATCACGGGCGGCAACCACACAAGCGCCTCGGTCCAGATGCCATTCGCCACGTGACCCGGAAGCATCTGAACAACCGCATCGAGAGCGACCATGCCGCCCTCAAGCGCCTGCTCCGTCCGATGCGCGGTTTCCGAAACCTCGCTTCGGCCAAAGCCACGCTCAAGGGCATAGAAACCTTCCGCGCGATCAAAAAGGCAGAGTTCGAAGGCGCGACCAAGGGCGTCGCCAACGAAATCGCCTTCGTCGAAAATCTCTTCCAGCTCGCCGCATGAAACCACATAAGCGGGCATCTCGCGACCCGAACCAGCTAATGCAACAGTCCCCTTCAACGCCCTCGGAACAGCCGAGATCGTCCGCGTGGCCTGAACCTGACGGGGAAAGGGGAAGTCACGCGTCGGGCAGCGGTTCTGCAACAACGCCATGCGGGATCGACCTTGCTTCTGTCGCGCGCGTCTCGACGATCCGCCACATGCGATAGCGCCCCTGCCCCGTGACCTCCCGGATCAGGCCCCGCTCCTCCATCCAGTCGAAGTTGCGCTGAACCGTTGCCCGATGTGCGCCGGTCAGTTTCTCGGCCATAGGTACCGAGACCAGCGGCCAGCTTGTGAATAGATCCCGCAGCAACGGCGGTGTCTTGCCCGAGAGCGGCGCCATCGTTCGCTCCGCCGTCGCCGCCCAAGCCTCGATCTCGTCGAGCCTGCGCAGGGCTGCGAAGGTCGCGCTCTCTATCGCGTTCAGCCAGCGCGCCAATCGCGCTGGTGGGTCCCCGATCGCGCGGAAGCCCCCTCCCCCGCCAATGGCGATGGGAGCGAAGATCGCGCCAAGCGCGCTCCCCGACGGCGCTAGATCGGCGATCGCGACACGCGACGCCGTCACCGCAGCCTCGAGCGGATCGTCGACCGGCGAAAGCTCCGCGACATGCCAGAGATGGAAGCCCATGCAGGCCCGCGTGATGGGGTGAAGGTCTTCGGCCTGATCCATCATCGCGAGCCATCCGACGGCCCGGTCCTCGAAGGCTTCGCGCTCTGCCATCTCGACCATGCGCGAGGGAGCCTTGGTATCTTCGAAACGCTCCCCCTGCCCCGGACGGTCGCGCCGATCGAGAAAGGTTTCGAGGTCACCGACAGCCAAACCACGCGTCAACGGCGCGGGTCCGCCGGTCAGCCGCCGCACTGTCCAGCCGATCCGGTACAGCGCCTGCGCGTCATCCGTCGCGGTCGAAACGCGCAGTGCCATGTAGAGGGAAAGCCGGTCGAGGCCGATCCGGTCCTGCGTGAGCCAGCTGAGATCCGATGCCTCAATTAGGGCGAGCCGCTGCCGCCAGCCGACCGGCCCGCGGCGCAGGCGCTCATCGAGGATCCCCAACCGGGCCGCGACGCGAGCAAGCTGCGCCGCCTGCCCGGCCTCGGCCGCGCGCCAGGCATCGACGACAGCGGATTCCTTCGCCTCGGGCGCAGGTCCAGGCAGCAGGTAATCCGGTTCGTCCTCCATCGGTCCGGGGAGGAACCAGAGGTCAGCGTCATCCCTGCCCTCGGACGACTCCATATCCTCAAGAGGCACCCCATCGTCGTCCAAGTAAGTCTGGCGAAATCGGTTCATGCGTGCATTATACAGCCATTATGCGCGCTTGGCGATGAAGTTTGAGGGGCGGCGTTCTTCTCTACTACAGAGGCGTTCTGGGATCCTGTCTTCTCGAGAGCGATGAAGCATCTCTCGTGGGCCTCGGCCCACAGATACAAGGGTTCCCGCACACAGCACGACGAGAGAAACGCCTCTTGCGCGCGTTTACAAACGGTCGTTTATTGGCGACATCCTAAACTGCAAAACAGGCCCCCTGCCCCGTGCAACTGATCGGCTACGCGCGCATCTCCACTGAGGATCAGACCAACCTGCCCCAGTCGCAGGCCCTGAAATCCGCAGGCTGCGTCGAGATCCACGAGGAGCAGGCCTCGGGCGGGAACCGCGCGCGGCCCGTGCTGGCGCGGGTGCTCGAGCGGATCGGGAAGGGCGATACGCTGGTCGTGGTGCGCATCGACCGTCTGGCGCGGTCACTGTCGCACCTCCTCGAGGTGATTGAACGGCTGGAAGCCAGGGGCGCCTTCTTCCGCTCGCTCATGGATCCGATCGACACGTCCTCGCCGTAGGGTAAGTTCACCCTCCAGGTCCTAGGCGCCGCGGCGGAGTTCGAGCGGGCCCTGATCCGTGAACGGACCAAGGCCGGGCTGGCCAGCGCACGAACCAAAGGCCGGGTTGGCGGGAATCCGGGCCTGCGCGCGCGGGATCCTGCGGCACTGCGCAAAGTGCGGCTGGCCCGGCAGGACGGCTATATGGAGCGGCTGAACGAGACGGCGCAGGACTGGGTGCCCCATGTCCGCCGCCTGCGGCCCGACATGGCATGGGAAGAC
>JBJTSJ010000412.1:0-3138 GCA_046076605.1 Tabrizicola sp. | reverse complement strand
GCCCGTGGCAGAAGGGGGCATCAAGAACAGGAGACAAGTCAATGTGGAAGCTTATCAAGAGATGGTGGGACGCCGAAGGTGCGATGGTCGGGCTGCAGGGCATGAGCGACCGGATGCTTGAGGATATGGGGCTGGAGCGGGAAAGCCTGCGCGCGCGGGTGCAGGGAGAAGTGAGCCTATCCCCCTCTTCCTGCGCCTGCCTTCCTGCGGGCAGGCTGGTGCGCAGCTAGAGCGAGCCGAAGCGCGCGGTGATCGCGGCGGCATGGGTGGCAAGCGCGGGCCGCTTCGCCCAATCCTTCAGCAGGTCCGCCCAGCGCAGGCTGACGAAGGTCACAACGTCGCCCTGCACCGCGCGGGCGAAGTCCGCAATCTCGGCCTCATGCCGGGCGATGGCGTCGGGCGAGACCGGCCTGCCGTTGGCCCAGGTCGCGGGGGCGGCATGCAGATAGACCAGCACCGCGCCCTTGGCCCGTTTGACCCCTTGCGTCCGCAACCCATAAGCGTGCTTCACCAGTTGCACCGCATCAAGGCAGCGGTAACTTTGCTGCCCGGAAGCCAGCGCCCGACGCATCGCGGTAAACCGCGCCATCCCCTGCCATTCGCGGCTGTCATAGGCCTCGGCGAAGGCCACGACCTTCCCCGGGCGGAAGGGTTCGTAGCGTTTCGATTCCACCCCAACCAAGGTCGTCGGCGTGGTGATTGCCGCGTCCAGCCAGGGATGCCGCCCACCCGTCCAGGGGAAGCGCATCTCGGCCTCTATCTCCACCGCTTCCGGTGGCCCCATCGGCACGCCGGGCAGGGGTGGCAGGGCCGTGGGCCGGTCCAGGAACCAGCCGAAGGCATTGGCTACCAGCGCCGCCGAGGACTCGGGGCTGTCGAATTTTCCCGAGGCCAGCTCGCTGCCGGACGACCGGCGCAGGGCGGCAAGGACGGCATCAACCGGGACGCCGGGCAGGAAGTCGGTCATCCTTTCATCTCTTGCAGCGTGTTGCCGCCATCCACCACCAACATCGCGCCGGTGACGTAGGACGATTCCTCCGAGGCCAGGAACAGGGCACAGGCGGCCACCTCATCCGGCGTCCCGGGACGGCCTGCGGGGGTGCGCTGCCCTGCGCGGATCTCATCCTCGGACGAACTTTCGGTCTGGATCCAGCCGGGCAGCACCGCGTTGCAGGTCACCCCGCTGCCACCGTACTCCAGCGCGATTGACCGGGTCATGCCGGTGATCGCGGCCTTTGCCGTAGCATAGGCGGAACTGCCGTCGATGGTGACCACCGGGCCGGTGACGGAGGAGATGTTGACGATCCGGCCAAACCCGCGCGCGGCCATTCCGGGCAGGGCGGCGCGGCAGGAGTGGAAGGTGGTGTTGATGTTCAGCGCCATGTGATGCGCCCAGGCGGCGTCGGACCAGCCCGCCAGACGGGCACGGTCGACGTCTTTTCCGGTCTGCGTCATGCCTGCATTGTTGACCAGGATTTCGACCGGACCCAGGGCGCCCTCGACCGCGCGGAACAGGTCTGCCACCTGATCCGGGTCGGTCAGATCGGCGATATGGGAGAAGCAGCCCAGATCCGCCCCCCGCGCATGGATGCGGTCGGTCGTGGCCGTCACGGCGACCCGCGCCCCGGCCCGGACCAGCGCCCGGGCGATGGCGAAACCGATTCCCCCGGGGCTTCCCGCCCCTGTCACCAGAGCAACCCTGCCAGCAACGCCCGCCATACCCATCCCCGTGTTTACCCCCGGCAAGCATGACATATCGACAAAGTGCAAGCGAGCGCGATGATTGGCCTGAAATTCCGGGTCACAAGATCGGATTTCTGCAAGCACGCAGAAGTGCGCGGATTGCGGCCAGCGGGGCTTTCGCTTGCCGCGCCCATGCCCTTATAAGGAGGCGCCCCGTCGGAACCCCGAGTCGGGGCCAAACCTGTTGCTTGCCCCCTCGACTGCCAAAGGACCGCACATGTCGCTTTTCCCCAGCCTGTTCTCCTCCGACATGGCCATCGACCTTGGGACCGCGAACACGCTGGTCTACATCCGCGGCAAGGGGATCGTGCTGAACGAGCCTTCGGTGGTGGCCTATCACAACAAGGACGGCAAGAAGGTCGTCCTGGCGGTGGGTGAGGATGCCAAGTTGATGCTGGGCCGGACCCCGGGCACCATCGAGGCGATCCGCCCGATGCGCGACGGGGTGATCGCCGACTTCGAAGCGGCGGAAGAGATGATCAAGCATTTCATCCGCAAAGTGCACAAGCGGTCGACCATCTCGAAACCCAAGATCATCGTCTGCGTGCCGCATGGCGCGACGCCCGTTGAGAAACGCGCCATCCGCCAGTCGGTGCTGTCCGCTGGCGCCAAGCGCGCGGGCCTGATTGCCGAACCCATCGCGGCGGCCATCGGGGCAGGGATGCCGATTACCGAACCCACCGGCAACATGGTCGTCGACATCGGCGGCGGCACCACCGAGGTTGCGGTCCTGTCGCTGGGCGACATCGTCTATGCGCGGTCCGTCCGCGTTGGCGGCGACCGGATGGATGAGGCCATCGTCTCCTACCTCCGCCGCCACCAGAACCTGCTGATCGGTGAATCGACGGCGGAGCGGATCAAGACCTCCATCGGCACGGCGCGGATGCCCGACGACGGGCGCGGGTCGTCGATGACCATCCGGGGCCGCGACCTGCTGAACGGCGTGCCGAAGGAAACCGAGATCAACCAGGCCCAGGTCGCCGAGGCGCTGGCTGAACCCGTGCAGCAGATCTGCGATGCGGTGATGCAGGCGCTTGAGGCCACCCCGCCGGACCTTGCCGCCGATATCGTCGACCGCGGCGTGATGCTGACCGGGGGCGCGGCGTTGCTTGGCGAACTCGACCTCAGCTTGCGGGAACAGACCGGTCTGTCGATCAGCGTGGCCAACGAGTCATATTAAATATCTAGGGTGCCTCAGACTGGGTAAATACCACTAACAAACAGATGAATCACAAAACCAAATTACTAAGTTTTGCAACTATCACTTCCAGCATAGCTAACAGATAAACGAGTATTAGCAGCAGCGGCAGCTTCAGGAAGATTCATCCCTATTTTTACTGGACCAATACTATTGATAGTTACTTTGGCTTGACTGGTGAGTTGTGTCTGTGCAAT
>JBJTSJ010000411.1:0-4570 GCA_046076605.1 Tabrizicola sp. | reverse complement strand
CAATTGACCAAGCCGCCGGGGGCCTTGGGTCGGCTGGAGAAGCTGGCGATCTGGATGGCGGGCTGGCAGGGCACGGACAAGCCGCGTGCGGAGAAGCCGCAGATCGCGATCTTTGCCGGAAATCATGGGGTTACCGCCAAGGGCGTCTCGGCCTTCCCGGCCGAGGTCACGGTGCAGATGGTCGCAAACTTCGCCCATGGCGGGGCGGCGATCAACCAGCTGGCCAAGGCCTTTGGCGCGAAGCTGGACGTCCATGCGCTGGACCTGGACCGTCCGACGGCCGATTTCACGGAAAGCGCCGCGATGAGCGAGGCCGAGGTGGTGGCGGCCTTCCAGAAGGGCTTTGACGCGGTGGACGGTTCGGCCGACCTGTTCGTGGCGGGCGAAATGGGGATCGGCAACACCACGGCGGCGGCGGCGATTGCCACGGCGCTGTATGGCGGGACGGGCTGGGCCGGGCGCGGAACCGGGGTCGATGATGCGGGCCTGCAGCGGAAAGAGGCGGCGGTGGCGGCGGGGATCGAGAAGAACGCTTCCGCGCTGACCGATCCGCTGCAGGTGCTGCGTTGCCTTGGCGGGCGCGAGATTGCCGCGATGGCCGGGTCGATCCTGGGCGCGCGGATGGCCCGGGTGCCGGTGATCCTGGACGGGTTCATCGCTTGCGCCGCAGCGGCGGTGCTGGAACGTGCGGCGCCGGGGGCTTTGGACCATTGCGTCGCGGGCCACCAAAGCGCCGAGGGCGCGCATGCGCGTCTGCTGGAGAAGCTGGGGAAGGAACCGCTTTTGTCGTTGGGCCTGCGGCTCGGCGAAGGCTCGGGCGCGGCGCTGGCGATCGGGGTGGTTCAGGGGGCCGTGGCCTGCCATTCCGGCATGGCGACCTTTGCCGGGGCGGGCGTCGCCGCGGGGTGACAAGCTTCCGGGCGCCCGATTACCAAAAGGTAAACGGCCACACGTAAACTATTGATTTAAAAGGAAGTGCCTGGGCTGTCCTGCGTGGACAGCCTCAGGCTTTCGGCATCTTCAGGCTGACCAGCCGGCCGCCCTTCTGATAGCGGACCTCGGTCTCGGTGATCGCCTTCACGGTCCCGCCGTCGATCTTGTCGCCGACCTTGACCTTCTTGTACTTCCCGTTCGCCTGCCGGACCAGCGCGTAGCGGCGGCTGTCGGTGCCGTAGGTCCCGATCAGGTTGATCTTCGACAGGTTGATCGCGTTCTTGTAGGTCGCCTGCTTGGCGACGTTCGCCTTGGTCGGGATCGACGGCGCGGCCGAGGCGGTCTCGGGCTCGTTCATCTCGTCGATCTCTTCCGGCTTCGCCTCGGGCGCGGCGGCTGCGACCTCGATGGTCTCTTCCGGGGCGGGTTCGCGGACGGCGGCGGCGACGGCGGCCTCGACCGCCGAGCTGAGGTCGCGGGGGCGTTCGGCCGGGCGCATCGAGATGGCGACGATCGAGGGGTTCTGCGCTTCAAGGGCTGCGGCTTCGGCCAGCTTGGCCTCGGCCTGCGCGGTCAGCGAGGCGCCCTGCGCCCCAAGGTCGGCCGGGGCGCTGGCAGGCAGGACAGCGGCTGCGGCAGCGGTCACGTTGGCGGGGCGAGGCAGCGGGCGCAGGCCGGCGAACTGGGCGGCGGCCTCCGTCTCCAGCGCGGCGTCATCGGCAGTGGGGGCAGGGGCGAGGCCCTCGGGCCGGGGCCGCGGGCGGAAGCCGGCCATCGCGGGGTCGGCTGGGGGCAGCGCGGTTTCCTCGGCCACGGCGGCCTCTCCGCCGGTGACAAGCGAGGCCCCGGCAACCGGGTTGGCCGTGTCGGCAGCGGGGGCCGAAATGGCAAGAGCCGCCTGGGCGGCGGCTGCGGCGACGTCACTGCGGGAGGGTGGTAGAAGCGGCGGCTTGCCTGCGATCAAAATCACCCCGTCAGGACTGACGATGCCTTCGGCGGTCGGCATCAGCAGCCCGTTCGCATCGAAGCGGTAGAGGGTGCCGGGCGCAGGGGGCGGCATCATCGGATCGGGAAGCGCATCACGAGCATCGGTCAGCGCCGGCAGTGCGAGCGCGTCCAGCGCGGGGGGCGGAGCGTCCATGGCGGACAGGAAGATTTCGTCCTGATCCTCGACTGGGGCGGGCGAGGCGGCGACCTCGGTCGCGACCGTCGCGACCGTCGTGCCGGGGGCCGGTTCGGGAACGGGTTCGGCCTCGGCTGGGGCAGCGGCGACGTCGGTCGTTGCCTCGGCTGTCGCGTCCGTCGCAGGCTCTGGCATGACCGCAGCCACTTCGGCGGGCTCGGTGGCCTCGGGAGCCGCGGGTTCTTCGATCGCTGCCGTTTCGGCGTCGGTAGCGGGTTCTTCACCGCCGATGTTGACCGGCAGGCTTTCGGTTGCAAGGTCCCCGACATCGGCGGTTTGGCTGACGCCTTCCGCCTCGGGCAGCGGCTCGGTCAACCCCTCCGGGTCCTGCATGTCGGCCAGCATTTCATCGGCGGGATCCGGCACGACCTCGGTCGCGCTGACGTCCTCGGTCGCGGTGTTGCCACCGAGGTACATTGAAGACCACAGGCCGATCAGCGCGAGGAACAGCAGCAGGAGGCCAACCAGCACCATGAAGACCGTACTGGTGCGCTTTTTGGCCGGTGCCGCTGCGCCAAAGGTGCCACCGGGGCGGGCGGGCGACTTGACGGTGGTCGGTCCGATGGGCGGGCGCGGGATGTCGCCGCCCTTTACCTTGCCCTTGTTGGCCCGGGTGCCCGGGATCGAGGGGGCGGTGACAAGACCGGAAAAGCCCTTGGCTGCCGTCGGGCGCGCAATCGCGCCCCGGGGCGGAACGGCTGCTCCGGCTGGCCGGGTCACGCCGTCGACGGGCCGCGCGGCGGCTTCGCCTGCGGCGGCGCGGCGGCTGGCAAAGGCGACCATCGCGGCCGAGGACGGCGCGGGGGGTATCTCGTCGTCGATGACATCGGCCTGTTTGGCTGCCACTTTCGCGGGGGCGGCGGGCAGATCATCCTCGGGGAAGGCCGAGGTGTCCGTGACATGAGCGAAGGGGGCTTCCTCGGGCTCTTGCAGCGGAGGGGTTGCGGTTTCGGCGACGGGAGTGGCCGTGTCCGTGATGACCGCCGGGGCGGCGGACGGCGTGTCGTCGAGAGCATCAGCCAAGGAGATCGCGTCGGCAGGCGCGGGATCTTCTGCTGCGATCTTGACCGGCGCGGGCTCTTCCTCGGTGACATCCTCGAGTGCCACAAGCTCCGGCTCGGGCGTCGCGGCTGCAGGGGCAGGTCCGGGAACATCGGGAAGCTCGGCATTCAGCGCCTCTTCCAAACCGGGCAGAGGGTCGTCGTCCTGGGCCGCCATTGCCGCTGCGGGTGCAACCACTGGCGCGGGGTCGGCCTTGGGCAGTTCGCGGTGCAGGATCGATACCGGATCGCGGTCGCGTTCGACAGTCTCATCCTCGGCCAGGATACCCGCAGCAGCGGCGGCAGGGCCGAACCAGGGTTCGCCGACGAAGGCGCCGTCTTCGGGGATCGCAACGAATGACACCGGGTTCAGCCGGTGCTCGACGGCGAACCCCTCGGCCTCTGCCAGGGTTTCCTTGGCGATGACGGCGACCTTGACCGTTGCGCCCTTGCCCGACCAGTCGAAGACCAGGTCCTCGACCGCATAGGGCGTGCGGCCTTCCAGGGCGGTGGCGATCTGCCGCCGCTTGTCATCGCGGCTGGGGCCGGGGGCATGCACCTCGGTGTATAGGATCTGGCTGTTCGGCAGGATCAGCTTGGTCGCCACCCCCATCGGGGAGAGTCCCAGCGCGGTCTTGCGCATGTAGTCCAGCGCCTCGGCAAGATCGGGAGCGTCGAAGGCGACTTCGCCGATCGAGAGCCAGCCTTTCGGCGTCCGATGTAACAGACCGATGGTCTCGCGCGTCAGGTCAAGTGCAAATGTCGGTTTCATGTCGCGGGTCTAGCACGGATCGTCAAAGCGCTGGAACGTGCCCTAGCCGGTTGCCGCTTTACTAAAGCAGCTTTTCGCCGAAGGGAAGGAAAAGGGCCAAGGAAGCGGTTGCGGCGCGCGTCACAAGTGCGAAATGTCACGCCAAATGAAGGAGACTCCCATGCGTGCCCTGTCTGTACTGTTCTTGTCCGCTGCTCTTGTCCTGCCGCTTGCAGCGCCCGGACGGGCCGAGGATGCGCCGACCCGGACGATCAGCGTGACCGGAACCGGCATGATCGAGGCCGCCCCCGACATGGCCACTCTGATGATCGGCGTGACCACGCAAGGAGCGACGGCGGCCGAGGCGCTGACCGCCAATACGGCGGCAACGGATGCAGTGATCGCGCGGCTGACGGCCTCGGGGATCGAGGCGCGGGACATGCAGACCTCGAACCTGATGATCAACCCGAACTGGACCGGCTATGACAGCTCTTCCCCGACGATCGCCGGCTATGTCGCGTCGAACATGCTGACGGTGCGGGTGCGCAAGCTGGATGCGACAGGCGCGGTGCGGCTCATCCGGCAGGCTTTGGCTACACGTGGTTTTGCACCCATTTTGATGCCTGGAAGGGGCGGGTTCGCCCGACGATGCGGCAGACGCAT
>JBJTSJ010000410.1:0-3392 GCA_046076605.1 Tabrizicola sp. | reverse complement strand
CGCCCCGAGGCGATCACCGACCCCGAGGGTGCTGACCGAAAGTCCGGGAACATCCAAAGCCTCAGGAACCGCGTCACCGTCACCGAACCGGCCGGGGCCGACACCTTCGTCACCATGACCCTCTCGGGCCGCGACGCCATCGCCCGCATGCGCGCCGATGCAAATGTCGCCGCGGGGCAGGTTTTCGACTTTGCAGTGAACATGGAAAAGGCCGTAGCCTTCGATCCGGAAACCGAACAGCGGATCGCCTGAATGCCCCCTGACGTCCTCATCATCGGCTCCGGCATGGGCGGGGCCACCTTCGCCGCCGCACTCGCCCCCACGGGCCGAACGATCCTTATCCTCGAACGCGGCGACCGCCTGCCCGACCGCTCGGCGTCCCGCGACCCCACGGCCATCTTCCATCGCGACCACTTCACGCCAAACGAGACCTGGCGCGACATCTCGGGCGCGCCGCTCCACCCCGGCAACTACGCCTACGTGGGCGGCAACACCAAGTTCTACGGCGCCGTGCTCCTGCGCTACCGGGCCGAGGATTTCCGCCCCCTCCGCCACCTCGAAGGCACCACCCCCGGCTGGCCCATCGCCTACGCCGACCTCGAACCCTGGTACTCCCGCGCCGAAACCCTCTACCGCGTCCGGGGCGACGTGGCGAACGACCCGACCGAGCCGCCGCACTCCGTCCCCTATCCCTTCCTCCCTGTCCCCGACGAACCCGACATCGCCGCCCTCCGCGAGGCCTTCGCCGCCCAGGGCCTCCACGTCTCTGCGCTCCCCCTGGGCGTGGACATCGACGCCTGGCTCAAACGCGCCCGCACCGGCTGGGACGCCTTCCCCTGCACCACGGGGGCCAAATCCGACGCCGAATCCTGCGCGCTTGCCGAAGCCCTCAAACACCCCAACGTCACCCTCCAGACGAACACCAAGGTCACCCGCCTCTTCGCCGAAGGTCGCCGCATCACCGGCGTCGAGGTCGAACGCTTCGGCACCCGCGAGACCCTGACCGCCCCCACCGTCGTCCTCTCTGCCGGGGCGATCCTCTCCTCCGCCCTCCTTCTCGCCAGCGCGAACGAGGACCACCCGCAGGGCCTTGCGAACCGCTCCGATCAGGTCGGCCGCAACTTCATGAACCACAACCTGACCGGCATGGTCGCCTACAACCCCTTCCGCCGAAACCGCACCACCTACGAAAAGACCATCCAGGTCAACGACTTCTACCTGACCGGCGGCCCGAACGGCGAACCCTTGGGCAATATCCAGATGCTCGGTCGCATCACCGGGCCGATCCTTGCGGGCGAATCCGGCCTTCCCGTCTGGCTTTCCCACCACATTGCCGAACACTCGATCCACATCATGGCGATGTCCGAAGACCTGCCCGACCCCAACTCCCGCGTTCTCTGGCGCAACGGCGAAGTCGTCCTCGACTGGCGCAAGACCAACACGCGCGCCCACGACCTTCTGGTGAAACGCCTCAAACAGGCGATGCGGAAAGCCGGCTGGCCCATCACCCTCTCCCGCGGCTTCCCCAAGTCGAAGCCCTCTCACCAATGCGGTACCAACCGCATGGGGGCAGACCCGCAGACCTCGGTGGTCGACGTGAACCTCAAGGCCCACGACCTCGACAACCTCTACATCTGTGACGCCTCGGTCCTTCCGACCTCTGCCGCCGTGAACCCCTCGCTCACCATCGCAGCCCTCGCCCTCCGCGCGGGCGACCACATCGCGAAAGCCCTGCCATGAAACCCCTCGCCCTTGTCACCGGCGGCCAGCAAGGCATCGGCCTTGGCATCGCCCAGGCGCTTGCAACCCAAGGCTTCCGCCTCGCCATCGCCTCCCGCTCCGCGCCCGACGACGCCAGCGTCACCCAAGCCCTCCAAACCCTCGGGCCCGACGCCCGCTACTACCAGCACGACCTCTCGAACACCGCCGCAATCCCGGCACTCCTCGACGCCATCGAAGCCCAACAAGGCTCCCTCGACGCCCTGATCCAGAACGCCGGAGTCGCCGCGAAGGTCCGGGGCGAAATGCTCGACATCACGCCGGAAAACTTCGACTGGATCATCGGCATCAACCTGCGCGGCGCCTTCTTCCTGGCCCAACAGGTCGCCAAGCGCATGCTCGTCACCCCCAGCGAACGCTACCGCTCCATCACCTTCGTGACCTCGGTCTCGGCCCAGATGGCCAGCCCCGAACGCGCCGACTACTGCATCTCCAAGGCCGCCGCCGCGATGGCCGCCCAGACCCTCGCCCTGCGCCTTGCGCCCCACAACATCGGCGTCTTTGAGCTGCGCCCCGGCATCATCGAAACCGGCATGACCGCAGGGGTCAAAGACAAATACGATGCCCGCATCTCCGGTGGCCTCGTCCCCGCCGGTCGCTGGGGCCAGCCCGCCGATATCGGCCAGGCCGTCCTCCCGATTGTCACCGGCCAACTCGCCTTCGCCACCGGGGCCGTCCTCCCCGTCGACGGCGGCCTCTCCATCGAAAGGCTTTAAGGCGATGACCTTTCCCCCAGGAGCACCGCAAAAGTTTTCGAAAACTTTTGCCCGGAATTTTCGAAAATTCCGGTCCCCCGGCCGCACCGGAGCACCCCAATGACCTACGACTACATCATCATCGGCGGCGGCTCTGCCGGTTGCGTCCTCGCCGCCCGCCTGTCCGAGAACCCCGCCGCCAAAGTCCTGCTGCTGGAAGCCGGGGGCCGCGACCGCCACCCGTTCTACCACCTTCCCGCGGGTTTCGCGAAGATGACCAAGGGCATCGGCTCCTGGGGCTGGCAGACCGTCCCGCAGCGGCACATGAAGGGGATGCAGATCCGCTACACCCAGGCGAAGGTCATCGGCGGCGGCTCCTCGATCAACGCCCAGCTTTACACCCGTGGCAACGCGCAGGACTACGACGACTGGCGCCAGATGGGCTGCCCCGGTTGGGGGTATGAGGATGTGCTGCCCTACTTCCGCAAGTCCGAACACAACGACAGCTTCGAAAACCGCTACCACGGCAAGGACGGCCCCCTCGGCGTCAGCCAACCCCGCGCGCCGCTGCCAATCTGCGAGGCCTTCTTCGCCGCCGGGGCCGAACTTGGCATCCCGAGGAACCGCGACTTCACCGGCGAGACGCAGGACGGCCTCGGCTACTACCAGCTGACCCAGCGCTGGTTTCGTCGGTCGTCAACTTCGACGGCCTTCCTGAAACCCGCGCTGAACCGTCCGAACCTGACCGTGAAGACCGGCCAGCAGGTCCTGCGGATCGTCGTGGAAAAGGGCAGGGCGGTTGGCGTCCAGACCCATAAGACCACCCACCGCGCCGCGACCGAGGTCATCCTCTCGTCTGGCGCCATTGGCTCCCCGAGACTCCTCCAACTCTCCGGCATCGGCCCCGCCTACGACCTC
>JBJTSJ010000409.1:0-3087 GCA_046076605.1 Tabrizicola sp. | reverse complement strand
CGTACCCCCACCCGAGAAGGTGGAAACCGTGGTCGGCAACAGCAGGATCGAAGAGGCAAAGATCGCCGGGATCACCCCCGCAGGGTTGACCTTGATCGGCAGGTGCGACGAGCCGCCCTCGTAGACCTTCATCCCCACCTGACGGCGCGGGTAGAGGATCGAGATCTTGCGCAGCGCGCGTTCCATGAAGACGACGAAGGTGATGACGACGACGACCATCACCAGAATGCCAAGGATGACCGGGGTCGACAGCGCGCCCGACCGGCCCTGCGCGAAGAACTGGGCGATAGCGGCGGGAATTTCGGCAACGATGCCGACGAAGATGATCAAAGAGATACCATTGCCGATGCCGCGGGCGGTGATCTGCTCGCCCAGCCACATCAGGAACATGGTGCCGCCAACCAAGGTGATGACGCAGGAGGCGACGAAGAAGTAGCCTGGGCTATGTGCCAGCCCGCCGCCCTGGATCGACATGGCAATGCCATACCCCTGCAGGATTGCCAGCGCGACGGTCCCATAGCGGGTGTACTGGTTCAGTTTCTTGCGGCCCTGCTCGCCTTCCTTCTTCAGCTGCTGCCATGGGCCGTACATTGTGCCCAGAAGCTGCACGATGATCGAAGCCGAGATGTAGGGCATGATGCCCAGGGCAAAGATCCCCATCCGCGAAAGCGCGCCGCCGGTGAACATGTTCAGCATGCCGCCCACGGTCTGCGACGCGTTTGACATGAAGTCGCGCAGCGCGTCCCCGTCGATGCCGGGCACCGGGATGAAGGTGCCCAGGCGGTAGACGATCAGCAGGCCGATCGTGAAGAAGATGCGTTGGCGCAGGTCGGTCGCCTTGCCAAGCATGCCCCAGCTGAGGTTCGCGGCCATTTGTTCGGCAGCAGATGCCATGTCAGGTCTCTTTCAAGCCAAGCGCCGCCGGACCGTTCTCCGGTTCGGCGGCGCGGGAAAACTGGTAGGTGATGTAAGCGACCTTTGGGCCGCTCACAATGCCTTATTCAGCCGCGGCCGCGACCGGTGCCAGGAGCGTGACCTTGCCGCCGGCCTTTTCCACGGCTTCCACCGCCGAGGCCGAGGCGCCCGTGACGGTCAGGTTGACCTTGGATTTCAGCTCGCCCTTGGCCAGCACGCGGATGCCGTCGCGCTTGTTCGAGGTCACGCCAGCCGCGACCAGCGCGTCTTCGGTGATCTCTTCCTTGGCGTTCAGCTTGCCAGCGGCGATGAACTTCTCGATCAGGCCCAGGTTGACCACCGAATAGTGCAGCTTGTTCGGCTTGGTGAAGCCGCGCTTCGGCAGGCGGCGGTAGAGCGGCATCTGGCCGCCTTCGTAGCCACCGAGCGCCACGCCCGAGCGGGACGACTGACCCTTGATACCCCGGCCGGCGGTCTTGCCCTTGCCCGAACCCGGGCCGCGCGCCACGCGCTTTTTCTTCTTCGCCGCGCCTTCGTTGTCGGCGAGTTCATGCAGTTTCATGTCGCTTCTCCTTGCCGGATGTGCCCCCGAAGCGAGAACGGGACACCCACGGCTTTTCTTGATTCTCATGGCCAGGATTGGCCACCGGGGGGCGATACAGCACGGGACCCCTAAAAGCAAGGCCAAGGCTGTCCACGGTGGACAACCTTGCCTTTTCCATTTCATTTCAACGCTCTGCCAGATTCCGTTAGGGTGGTGTTAACCCTGTCGAAATCGCCGGGTCAATGCCCCTGCGGCCAGACGAAACTGGGCTGCAGCCCCGAATACACGGGACGCCCGTCCTGCGGCGCCGCATAGCCTTTCGTCTCGTCCCAGAAGGCGTGATATGTCGCCTTCGGAAACTTGGCGTCGTCGTAGCCCATCACGTTCGGCACGGCGACACGGATGCGGTGCTGCTTGTCATCCAGCATCAGCGCAGCGCCACACTCTTTGCAGACACAGATCTCCAACGGGCCGTTCGGGTTGTCCTTGTTGAAGGGGACCCGGTTCATCAGTTCCGGATGGTCGACGTGGATGTCGGCGTGCTTGAAGAAGGCGACATGGGTGTGCTGCTGGCCAGTCACGCCCTTGCAGACGTTGCAATGGCATTCGTGGTTGTCGATGGGCTCGGCGGTTGCATTGACGTGAACATGCTGGCAGCCGCCAGCGTAGTGGGTGGTCATGGGTTAGTCCTCCCTGTGTGCGACCCCCTGCCCCCTCCCCGGGGCGGGTTCGAGTCGCTGGAGAAAGGGTAGCACTTGCTGGGGATTTCGGGAAATTGTTGCCGCAGAGGAACCGACGGGCGGCTTTTGCCGACTGGCCGCCTATGCCTTATCTGCGTCTACGTGCCTTGTGCATTCTTGAGGAAGATTCCATGCGACCTACACCTCCACTCAAATGGTTCGATGACTCGCTTCACAGGCTAGTCGCGCTTCTTCCCACACCGAAACCACGACTTATCAGAGAGTCAGTTTCATATCGCTTTGAGCAGAAGACCGTCGAGGCAGCGATCCTGCTCAAGGTTGCTAGATATGTGAGCGGACTCCACGCGGGACAGTTCTTACTGGAACGCGGCTTCGTTCAAGAGTTAGGCGCACTCCAACGATCTATTGCAGACTTCGATGAAGACGCAACGTTTCTTGCCCTGGCGTGTATCTACAACGAAATGACAGTTCTCCACGAGCGCTACCTAGCGTCCTTCTGGGAGGAAGAGCCAAGTTACAAGGACTACGTTCAGGCGCAGAAAAACAAGGATGAAGTACCAAGGTCCAAGATCACGAGCTACATTGCTCGAACGACCAGCGGCGGCTCACCAGACCATCATCATATAGCAACGAGCAAGTACCTATCGCGGCTGTACTCTGGTTTTGTTCACGGTGCAGCACCGCACCTGATGGACATGTATGACCCTATGACGCGCAAATTCGAAGTCAACGGAACCGCTTCAGATCAACTAATCGCCGACCATCGCCATGACTTTGAGAACTACCTTTTCCGTGGAGTGATCCTTTTCGCTGTAGCGGCGCAGGCGCTGGGAGACACTCAGCTTCACGTCGAGGCGATGGGCTTACATCGCAAGATACGTAACCATCCGGCGTAGGCCGCAGTTTATGCGGCTTTGGCGATCGGGC
>JBJTSJ010000408.1:0-8285 GCA_046076605.1 Tabrizicola sp. | reverse complement strand
ACACAGCCTCGGCCCGAAACAGCCGTCTTGCGCGCCGTTGGGGACATTGCCGCCACAATTCGGTCCTCGTCTCCAAGCACCGCTCTGATTTTCTTCGTCTTTTAATAAATGGTGTCGAAATGGTGTCTGATGGGGCGATGTTCCTTTGTGGCAAAGTTGGGCACAAGTCAGGTTTCTTGACCCCTCTGCACACCTCGATTGTGCCGGAAAGTGAAACGGTGAATTTTCCGTTAAAGTGATCCGTCAACCACAGTTCGGGTCAGATCTGCTCGAAAAACGGGCTGGGGACGTGAATGAGCGGGTTTCCGCGATTCGATTTCGACCCGGATCAGCGGGTCAAATGCCCGATCGCCGCCGCAGCGCAACCAGGGCGACCAGGGTCGGACCCGGCAGTTCCAAGAGCCAGCTCAGCTTGATCCCGACAGCCGTGCTGCCCAGGAACACATCGACGTGGTGAAAGCTTGCCGCCCGGATCACGACGAAGACGCAGACAAAACCCAAGCCGGCCAGCGCCAGCCCGACCCGGTTGAGCAGTCCGCGCAAAAGAACGGCGCTCAGCGCCAGGCTCAGAACGCCGCCTGCGGCCACCAGATAGATGAAGACCACTTGCAGCGCGCGCCGGTTGTCGTACCAGCCGGACAGTTGGGCATGGCAACGGACAAAGACGGTCAGCAGGGATTGCAGGTCCAGCTGCTTGTTGATCGCCAAAAGCAGCATCAGTCCAGCCGTGATCCTCCAGAACCAGCGCTCGCGCCGCGCCGCCGAATCCCGGTCGATCAGCCGCCGTGCCACCAGCCATGCCGCGATCGCTGCACTCAGATAGACGCCTACCGTCAGCCAGCCGACAAAGTGGCTGTCACCCAGATCCGGGCGCCATTGCGTGAAGGCGCAGGTCAGGGCCGTCTGCATCAGATCGGTCCGGTCCGGCCCACGGCCCTAAGCGACCCTGCGCGCGTTCATCCAGCTCAGGACCTTGCGCGCGAACTCGCGCCGCCTGGGCAGGTACTTGCGCCAGGCGTCATGATCCGCCGGAAGCTCAATGCGGTGCACATCGGCGGGCGTGGCATGTTGCCCTTCTGGCAGCCCCTCCGCCACCCAGGGCAGGAACTGCTCGGATTTCGGCCAGACATAGCCGTCGAACCAGGTCCAGGTCTTGGTCAGCTTGTAGATCTGGGCAATCTCTTCCGCGAAGGCCCCGTCGATCGGCAAGGGCCGGGTCGGCTTGCCGCAATACTTCAGGTTCCGCAGCATCAGCGCTTCGGACTTCGGCGCCACGTAGGCCGGCACCCACAGACGGAACCCCAGCTCCGCCGCAAGGCTCGCCACCACGCGGAACAGCTGGACATGTTCCTCGTGGCCATACTCGCCCCAGGGCCCATGCGCGATCACGTTCCGGATGCCCGCCAGCCGAGGCCGCAAGGCCTCTCGCTGCGTGTCGAACTGGGCGCGGTATTGGTCGGGGTTGAAGTTGTCCAGGATCGCCAGCGACGGATGCGGATAAAGCCCATAGTCCGTCTCGCGCACCTCGGGCCACGAGGCGCTATCGAACACGCCGGTCTCCGGTATCGCCACCCAGTCCAGCGTCGGCAACGGAAACGCCGCCATCGCCTCGCGCCGCCCTTCCGTAATGATATGCGCGCCTGGCCATTCGCCGTAGACCAGGATGATCTTCTCGGCCGCCTTCAGCGCCGAACTGGCCCACAGGACCTCATCATCAGGATGCGCCATCACGATGGCGAGCCCCTCCAGGATGTCCTCCCCGCTCGTCATGGGACGACCTTTTCGTTGCTGCGGGCATAAATGTCTTCGTAGCGGATGATGTCATCTTCACCCAGATAGGCCCCGGTCTGCACTTCGATCAGCACCACCGGCACCTTACCGGGGTTCGCCAGCCGATGGATCGCGCCCAGGGGCACGTAGACCGACTGGTTCTCGCTCAGCAACTTCACCTCTTCGCCCACGGTGACCTGAGCGGTCCCGCTGACCACGATCCAGTGTTCGGCCCGGTGGATATGGCTTTGCAGGGACAGCGCGGCACCCGGCTTCACCACGATCCGCTTGACCTGGAACCGGTCGGCCAAGGCCAGCGTCTCGAACCAGCCCCAGGGCCGGTGGTCGCGCGGAAAGACCTCGGCCTGCCGCACCGACCGCGCCTTCAGCTGCGCCACCGCCGTCTTCACGTCCTGCGCGCGCGCGCGATCGGCCACCAGCACCGCGTCCGGCATTGCCACGACAACCAGGTCCTTCAGCCCGATCCCCACCACATGCTGCGCCTCGCCTTCCGACCTCAGGATGCTACCCTCGCAGTCGATCGCCGTCACCGCCCCTTGCGTGACCGCGCCCCCTGCCGCGCCGCCATTCTCACGCCAGACCGCGTTCCAGTCGCCCAGGTCCGACCAGGCCGCGCCCAAAGGCACCACCTCAATGTTCCCGGCCTTCTCCATCACCGCATAATCGACCGAGATGTCGCGCGCCCCCGCCCAAGGCGCCTCGGCCAACCGCAGGAAGTCCAGATCCTTGCGCGCCCCGGCCACGGCTTCCGTCACCGGGCCCACCAGATCGGCCGCATGCGCCTTGAAAGCCGCAATCAGCGCCTTGGCCTGGAACAGGAAGATGCCCGCATTCCACAGATAGCGCCCCTCGGCCAGCATCGCCTCGGCCTTGTCCAGCGGCGGCTTTTCCACGAACCGCGCCACCTTCTGCGCCTGGCCATCGACCGGGGCAGCACCAAGCTCGATCCAGCCATAGCCCGTCTCGGGCCGGTCCGGCCGGACGCCGAAAGTAACGATCTGCCCCGCCTCGGCCCGCGGCACCCCGGCCGCAACGGCTTCGCGGAAGGCATCCACATCCGGGATGCTGTGATCCGTCGGCATCACCAGCATCAGCGCGTCCGGGTGATCCTCGACCAGATGCACCGCCGCCGCCAGGATCGCCGGACCCGTGTTCTTCGCCGCCGGTTCGATCAGGATCGCCGCCGGACGGATACCTTCCGCCGCTAGCTGCTCGGCCACGATGAACCGGAAGTCCGAATTCGTCAGCACCAGGGGCGCGCCAACCCCCGCCGCCCCCTGCATCCGCCCCGCTGCTGCCTGGAACAACGTCCCCTGCCCGGCCAGCGGCACGAACTGCTTGGGAAAGCTCTTGCGCGACACAGGCCAGAGGCGGGTCCCCGACCCACCGCACAGAAGAACCGGAAAAATCTCAGGCATGACCTGAACCAACTCCAAACTCTTGTCCGGCGTCTCATCGAAGCCGTCGCGAATGTCTTGCCGCCAGTCTTGGCCATATTAAGCCCAGAATCGGGCAAAGGGGATCGCATTCTCAGTCGGAATGCAACCGGCCTCCCGGCAGGTTTCGAAGTTCACCCGACAATTGCGACCACAGGAAGAGGCATCGGCCCGGCATTCTCTCACAGGTTGGGCCAACGGATGCAGACCACACTATATATAGAGTGGTGCCCCGTCGGCCTTCCCCTGTGGCACCTCTGCGCCCTCACACTGCCCGAAGTTGCCCCCACGTCCCGGAACCGCCTTCCCCTACCGGCCCCCAGACCCTATAAGGCCCGCGTTGTCAGGAGAGCCGCGATGCGCGAAGCCACCGTCACCCGCAAGACCGCCGAGACCGAGATTTCGGTCACCCTGAACCTCGACGGCACCGGCACGTCCGATTGCCAGACCGGCGTCGGCTTCTTTGACCATATGCTCGACCAGCTGGCCCGTCACAGCCTGATCGACCTCACAGTCCGCGCGAAGGGTGACCTGCACATCGACGACCACCACACGGTAGAGGATGTGGGCATCGCGCTTGGCCAAGCCCTGACCAAGGCCCTGGGCGACAAGCGCGGCATCCGCCGCTATGGCCACTTCCGCCTTGCCATGGACGACGCCCAGATCGCCACCGCGCTCGACCTGTCGGCGCGGCCCTTCCTCATCTGGAATGTCGACATGCCCACGCCCAAGATCGGCACCTTCGACACCGAGCTTGTGCGTGAGTTCTTCCAGGCCCTGTCCACCCACGGCGGCATCACGCTGCACGTGGACAAGCTGCACGGGCTGAACAGCCACCACATTGCCGAGGCGACCTTCAAGTCCGTGGCCCGCGCCCTGCGCCAGGCTGTGGAACAGGACCCCCGGCTTGGCGACGCGCTCCCGTCCACCAAGGGCGCCCTGTAACCCCCGGCTTTAACCCCCGGGCGCCGCAAGTCTTTTCGAAAAGATTTGCAAGAGTTTTCGAGAACTCTTGCCCGCACCAGAGACGACCCTCATGCCCCTGACCGCCCTCGTCGACTATGATTCCGGCAACCTCCACTCGGCCGAGAAAGCCTTTCAGCGCATGAGCGTGGAGGTCAACGGCGGTGACATCCTCGTCACCTCGCGGCCTGAAGACGTGGCCCGAGCCGACCGCATCGTCCTTCCCGGCGACGGCGCCTTCCCGGCCTGCCGTCAGGCCCTCGGCTCCTACGGCGGCCTCTTCGAGGCCATCGAGGATGCCGTCATCCGCAAAGCCCGCCCATTCCTTGGCATCTGCGTCGGCATGCAAATGCTCGCCTCCCGCGGCCACGAATACCGCGAGACGACGGGCTTCGGCTGGATTCCCGGCGACGTGGTGAAGATCGAACCCGCAGACCGATCCCTGAAAGTCCCGCACATGGGCTGGAACGACCTGATCGTGGAACGCCCGCACCCCGTCCTCGACGGCATCGCCACCGGCGACCACGCCTATTTCGTCCACTCCTACCACTTCCGCGTCACCGACCCGGCGCACCGCCTCGCCTTCTGCGACTACGGCGGGCCGATCACTGCCATCGTGGGCAAGGGCAACATCCTCGGTACCCAATTCCACCCCGAGAAAAGCCAGGCCGCAGGCCTCCGCCTGATCGGCAACTTCCTCCGCTGGGCACCGTGAGCCTTTCCCAGACGCTGGCCGACATCGCGGAGGAAATGGCCAGCCGCACCGACCGCGGCCAGCCCGCCGACTATATCCCCCAGCTTGCCGCCATCGACCCGGCTCAGTTCGGCATCTCGGTCTGCCTGGCCGACGGCTCCCAGCACTCCGCCGGGGACAGCGCCACGCCCTTCTCGATCCAGTCCGTCTCCAAGGTCTTCGGCCTCGCCACCGCGCTTGGCCGCCTGGGCGACCAGCTCTGGACCCGCGTCCGCCGCGAACCCTCGGGCCTCGCCTTCAACTCAATCCTGCAGCTGGAAAGCGAACAGGGCATCCCGCGCAACCCATTCATCAACGCGGGCGCCATCGTCACCACCGACGCAGCTCTGGGCCTCCGCCCGCCCAAGGAATATCTGGCCGAGCTTCTGACCTTCCTCCGCACCGCCGCAGGCGACGAGGACATCCACATCGACCGCGCCGTGGCCAAGTCGGAAACCGAGACCGGCCACCGCAACTTTGCCCTCGCGCATTTCCTGAAATCGCATGGCAACCTGACCAACGCCCCCGACCTCGTTCTTGGCGCCTATTTCCACCAATGCGCCATCGCGATGACGGTGGACCAACTCGCCCGCTCCGGCCGCTTCCTCGCGGGCTTCCAGCGCCTGATCGCCCCCGAACGCACCCGGCGGATCAATGCCCTGATGCTGACCTGCGGCCACTACGACGGCTCGGGCGAGTTCGCCTTCCGCGTGGGCCTGCCCGGCAAATCCGGCGTGGGCGGCGGCATCCTTGCCATCGCGCCGGGCCGCGCCTCGATCGCCGTCTGGTCCCCGGGCCTGAACGCCCAAGGCAACTCCCAGCTTGGGACCGAGGCGCTGGAGCTTCTGGCCCGCCGCACCGGCTGGTCGATCTTCGGCTAGGTCGCCCGCCCCCGCAGGGTCAGCGCCAGCCCGCCCAGGATCAGCGCCAGCCCCAACAGGTGCCGCAGCTCCAGCCGTTCCCCCAAAACCACCCAACCCAGCCCCGCCGCGCTGAACGGGATCAGAAAGGTGACCAGCGAGATCGCCACCGCCCCCGCCCGCGCAAGGATCCGGAAGAAGATCAGGTAAGCCACCGCCGAGGACAACACCGCCAGCGCTACCACCGCCAGCACCGAAGACCACCCAGGCCAATCCAGCGCCCAAGGCCGGTCCACAGCCAGCCAGACCGGCGTCAGGATCACCGCACTGCAACTCACCACCCCCGCCGCCGTCTGCAGGGGGCTGATACCCGCCGCCCGGAACCGCCGACCCCAGACCCCCGCCACACCATAGGACAGGGCCGCCCCGAGACAGGCCAGGATCGCAAGAAGCTCACCCCCAAGGTCCTCGCCCACCATCATCACGATGACGCCCGCGAACCCCAGTCCCAGACCCACCGCCTTCACCGGCGACAACCGCTCGTCCGCCGTGGCGAAATGCGCGACCAGCATGGTGAAGAGAGGCGTCGTCGCGTTCAGCACCGACGCCAGCGCCCCGGTGATCTGCCCTTGCGCCAGCACGAACAGCGTGAAGGGGACAAGGTTGTTCAGCACCCCCATCACCGCCAGCGCGGGCCACACCGCCCGCCCCGGCATTCCCTGCCCCGATGCCCGCACCACCGCGACCAGCACCAGGGCCGCCAGCGCCACCCGGCCCCAGACGATCGTCACGGCAGGCAGCCCCGCCAACGCCAGCTCGTTGAACAGAAAAGACCCTCCCCACAGCAGGGAGAGGGTCCACAGAAGTATCCAGTCCATCGGTTTCATGCCGCCCTTCTGCCCGACCCAGCAGGCAAAGGCGACCCGGAACCTGCGTTACTTCACCCGCTTCCAGGTCCCGCCATCGCGGCAGATGCCCAGCACGCAACCCCGCACCGACAGGCTGTCGCCGGCCAGCGTCATGTCGCCGTTGTAGGTCTTGTCGCGGTCCGGCGAATAGATCGTGCCGTCGTCATAGAGGCCATCCGCATAGGCCACCATGTCCGCCACGATCTTGCGGCCGACGTTCGGGCTGTCGATCTCTTTCCCGTCCGGCCCGAAAGCCTTGATCAGCGTCCCGCAGAACGCCGGGCCACAGGGCTTGATCTGGATATGCCCGAAGTTGCCGTTGTCGTCCTTCTTCGTCTGCCAGATGCCCTCGACCGGATCGGCCGACGCCGCACCAGCCATCACCGCCAGCGCCGCCGCGAATGCGAAAACCTTCATCTTGCGTCCTCCTCCGCAATTCCCTCTGCCCGCGACAATGCCCCGTTCGCAAAACCGATCAAGCGTGACGTGGGGTCGCTTTTGCCCGCTTTTCATTCCGCGCGGCCCGTGCCAAAGACCGCCCGACCAGCGACCGGAGCGGCCCCATGATCCTGTATCCCGCCATCGACCTGAAGGACGGCCAATGCGTCCGGCTTCTCCGCGGCGAGATGTCAGAGGCCACCGTCTTCGGCGACGACCCCGCTGCCCAGGCGCTGAAGTTCCAGGCCGCAGGCTGCGAATGGCTGCACCTCGTCGACCTGAACGGCGCCTTCGCGGGTCAGCCGGTGAACGGCGCAGCCGTGGAAGCCATCCTGAAAGCCATCACCGTCCCCGCCCAACTCGGCGGCGGCATCCGCGACATGGCCACCATCGCGATGTGGCTGGACAAGGGCCTCTCCCGCGTCATCCTTGGCACCGTCGCCGTCGAAAACCCGGGCCTTGTCCGTGAGGCCGCCAAGGCCTTCCCCGGCCAGGTCGCCGTCGGCATCGACGCCCGCAAGGGCCGCGTCGCGACCAAAGGCTGGGCCACCGAAACCGACGTCATGGCCACCGACCTCGCCCGGTCGTTCGAGGACGCAGGCGTCGCCGCCATCATCTACACCGACATCGACCGTGACGGCGCGATGCAGGGCCCGAACATCGAGGCGACCGAGGCCCTCGCCCGCGCCGTGTCGATCCCCGTGATTGCGTCCGGAGGCGTCTCCCGCATGGACGACCTGATCGCACTGCGCGACACCGGAGTCATTGCCGGGGCCATCTCGGGCCGGGCGCTTTACGACGGGGCGATTGACCTTGCAAAGGCACTGAAGGCGCTGGCGTCGGGCGCCTGACCCTTACCAAGGCCGCACCATCCCGGCTAAAGCGTCTTCGGCTCCGCGAAGGTCACACGCAACTCCTTGATCCGACGAATAAAGCTGTCAAGGTTGGCAGCGGTCGAGCTGTGGATGTCGTGGTTCAGCACGACCGAACTTGTCCGCGCCCTCACTTGCTCGACCCCATGCGTCACCCAGCGGTCAGGCTGGAAGGCCTTGCTCCAGTCCACGGTATCGACATTCCACAGGATGGTCCGGTAGCCAAGCTCTGCAACCACGGCATCGACCATGGCATTGTGCGCCCCATAAGGCGGGCGAAATAG
>JBJTSJ010000407.1:0-6757 GCA_046076605.1 Tabrizicola sp. | reverse complement strand
CTGAAACCCGTGGTCCCAGTGCTGCAGCGTGGTCAGGATCGGCATGTTGTTGGTCTCAAGCATGTAGAGACCGGGCTGGAACACATCCGCCAGCTGCCCCTCATGGATGAAGACGGCCGCCTGACCTTCGCGCACCGTCAGCTTGGCGCCGTACTTGATCGCCTGGCCGCGCCGGTCGAACCGCCAGACCATCGTGTCGCGCGTGTCGTCCAGCCACGAGATGACATCGATGAATTCGCCCTTGAGGAAATCAAAGACCATGGGACCCTCCTTTGGGATCAACTTTCGCCGCCGGTCAACCGGCGCGCAAGCGAGAAGACAATCGGGCGCGCTTCCTCGGCTGTCATCCCGGGCCGCAATTCGCGGCTGTACAGGATGCGCAACAGCTGCTCGTCCTGATCGGTCAGCAGCGCGAATTCCTCGTCGTCGTTGAAGATCGAGGGCCGGGCGCGCGGGGAATCGTTCGGCAAGCCAAGCCCTTGCGTCAGTTCTTCGTGCAGGCAGGACAGACGCAGAAGGTCGGGATGCTCGGCACGGATCACCGCGAAGGCGCGGGTATAGGCCCCCGTTGCGTTATCGGCCAGCGCGTAGACCAGACAGTAAGTCGTCTTGGGCATCGCCGTGATGCCAGCGATTTCGGCCGAGCCAAGGCCGGGCAAGGTGGCACGAACCGTTGGCCCCAGCGCCTCGCGTTCATCCTCGGACACGACATGGATGAAGAAGTTCGGCGCGCGCTCGTCCACCAGGATCGGATGGCCGGTAACCTGAGATAGGCGGGCAGCAAAACTGGCGATCCGCGCCCGGTCGGTCGCTTGCCGATCGGGCGGCACGCTAGCGCCAAAGCGGATGCCGATCCGCACCGGAACCTCCCAGCGCCGCAGGTCGGCTGCTGTCTCTTGCCGAACAAACCCGCCCGACCCCCGGCGGTATTCGTCGAACAGCGCGATCCGCATGAAGTTTTCGGCCAGGATCCGGTCGGTGACCGGGATATCCGCCCCGCTGTCGGTCCGCAGCATCCCCTGGGCCAGCAGGGCCTGTTGTACCTGGGCATAATAGGCCTGCACGGCGGCGCTTCTTGCGGTCTGCGGCGGGGGTGTGACAGGCAGCGGATCGGGCGGTGGCGGAGCGACCGCAACCGGGCCCGACCCGATGCAGCCTGCCAGGGCCAGGCACGCGGCGCTTGTGACCAGGGTCCTCATTGTCTTCCCGCGTGCCATTCCCTGCCGCCGATGCCTCAGGCCGAGGCCGACGGCGCGGTCTGGCGGGCCTTCGCCGCAGCCAGCGTGTCGCGCAACTCGGCCTCCATCTTCACCAGTTCCGCCTCGGCCGCCGCGCGCCGGGCTTTGCCTTCGTCGGCAATCGCCAGGCTTTCGTTGATCGTCGCGATCAGCGTCGCATTCGCGGCTTTCACCGTCTCGATGTCGAAGACGCCCCGCTCCATTTCCTCGCGCACCACCTTGTTCGCGGCCTGCAGGTTCTCGGCATTGGCCTTCAGAAGCTCGTTCGTCAGGTCATTGGCATCCCGTACCGCCTCAGCCGCCTCTTTCGACCGCTGAATCGTCACCGCCTGCGCGAGTTGGGTCTCCCACAGCGGCACGGTGTTGACGAGGGTCGAGTTGATCTTGGTGACCAGCGACTTGTCGTTCTCCTGCACCAGCCGGATGGACGGGAGCGACTGCATCGTCACCTGCCGCGTCAGCCGCAGGTCATGCACCCGGCGCTCCAGGTCATCCCGCGCCGCGCGCAGGTCGCGCAGCTCTTGCGCCTTCATCACCTTGTCGGCTTCGGGGGCCGCCGCAACCTCGGCTTCCTTGGCCGGGATGGTCTTGCTGTCGGTCTCGGCCAGCTTCGCCTCGCCCGCGGCGATGTACAGCGCCAACTCGTTGTAGAAGGTCAGCGTCTTTTCGTACAACACGTCCAGGCTTTTGATATCCTTCAGCAACGTATGCTCATGCGTCAGCAATTCGCCGGTGATCTTGTCGATCTGGCTTTGCACTTCCTCATACTGCGCGACGAATTCCGCAAAAGGCGCAGCCCGGCCCAGAAGCTTCTCCCACCAGCTCGCCTCGCGCCGCAGGTCCAGCTCCTCGGTCGCAAAGCCGCGGATCGTGGTGACGATCTTGCGAAGCGAGTCGCCCGCCGGCCCCACGTCCTTGTTCTTCACATCCTGCAGCATCGCCTGGCTGATCACCTGCAGCTCTGCCTGCGCCGAGGACCCAAACGAGATGATCGACTGCGTGCTGGTCAGATCGACCTCCGCCATCCGCTTGCGGATTTCCTCGGCCTTGGGCGCGGGTGCGGCTTCCAGCGGCACGACCTCGGCCATGGGTTCCGGCAGGATCACGGCGGTGACCTTCTCGACCTCGGTCAGAAGGGCCTGGGCGCTGGATTGAACGGTCTCGGACATCGGGGTCTCCCGTTTAATGGTCAAGTTTCAAGCGGTCACGCAGGACGGCGATTTCCACGTCCAGATCGCTGCGGCTGTTGGTGAGGAAGGTCTTCGACTTCTCTGCAAAAGTCGTCTCCAGATCGGTGAGCAGCGCCTCGTAATCCGCCCGGGCGTTGGCGTCGCGGGTCTGGGCATAATGGTCGGCAAACTTCACCGTCGCGTCGCGCGCGCCCATCAGGTAGACCGACATGTACTTCCGCGCCGCCGTCAGGTCCCCGGGATCGCCCTCGATCGTGCGGAACAGGCCACGCGCCACGGCGGCGAACTGGTCGACCCGCCGCTCCAGCCCCCGGTCCCGTGCGCGCAGGATCGCATCCTTCATCGCCGCCAGGTGCGCTTCGCCTTCCTCGACCACCCGGGCGACACGGTCGGTCTGGAAAGCATCCACCCCCGCCATCCCCTTGTCGGCCGTCGGGTCCAGGCCGAAGGTGCCCAGATGCAGGCCAGCCCCGACCAGCGCGTAAAGCACCGGATAGACCAGCCCCTGATCCGCGATCACCCCGCCGACGCCCAATGCCGCCCCGGTCAGGACCGCACCCAAGGCCTTGCGGGGCAGGGCCGGACGCCGGGCCACCTTGCGAGCGTTGTACGCCGCTTCCGCCCGCAGCCCCTCGCGTGTCAGCCAGGCTGACAGCACGATCAGCCCCCCGGAGAGCAGCCCCAGCAACATCTCGCGCGGGCCGTCGCCAAAGGCGGGAAACAGGAACAGGAAGGCCGTCAGGAACAGCACCGTCGTGCGCCAAAGCCCCACAGGCCGCGGCTCGGCCAAGACCGGCACAGCCTGGCCCACGCCTCCCCCACCAGGAGAGTACTTGCCCCCGAACCGCTCGGCCATCAGACGCCCCCAGACCAGGCCACATAGGCCGTCAAGGCAACGAGCAGGGCCAGCGACAGGTTCCTCAATCCGGTTCCCGACATGGCGTGACCTCCTGCACCGCGCGTTGCGTCCGACCTTACCCGAGGTGGGGATGCCTTGCCAGCGCCACAGGGGGGAAATAGGCGGCAAATCTCCCCTCGCCCGGCTGCGCGCGCCCGCGCGCGATCCCCGCGCCACATTGAACATGCTTGCCAGTCTACTCTGACGGGCGCATGCTTCAGGGATTGGAAAGACGAACCGACATTTGATCCCCTTTTTTCAGGAGACTTCCATGCTGCAGGAAGACGAACACATTGGCGAATTCGGCCCCGGAGAAGAGGGTGCCAGCGCAATGAAATCCGGGATGGAACGGGCCTGGTACGCCCATATGGCCGGGCTTAGGTCCAGCTACAACCGGGCGATTGCGGCGAACCCTGTCCTGCGCGACGCGCGGATCGACACGCTGCTTGATCCCGTGGCCAGTGATCACGCCCGCAACGCGACCAATTGGTCGATCCCGAACGAAATCGAGATCCTGCTGGTGCGGCTCAAGACCGGGTCCGACCTGGAGGTCGCGCTCGACAGCGCCTTCACGACAGCACAGATGATCATGGTGCCTTCGGTGCAGGTCCTTGCAAAGCGGCGCGAAACGGCGGCGACCGACGATGACAAGCAGGCGGTCCTTGCCAAGCTTCTGCGCGACACGCACAACCGCTATGCAGCGCGCCGGTCGGAACGGGTGGCGCGGCGTGCCGTCGCCAACCGGATGACGAAGCTTGGGTTCGGGCTGACCGCAGTGATTGTCGGGTCCTTCATCCTGTTCGGGTCGGAACTGCTGCGAAGGTTCTTGGGGCTGCCCCCGGCCGCTCCGACCCCGGGAAGCAGCCCGTTCGCCGATCTGGTGACCTACAACTTGTGCGTGACCACCTTCTTCGGCTTCCTCGGGGCCTACCTGTCGCGCCTGATCGCGTTTCAGAAGACCGCCCCCCTCTTAAGCTACGAAGAACTGGAAAACGGCTATTCCTGGAACTTCCTGATGGTTCGGTTGCTTGTCGGGGGCCTCTCGTCGGTCATCGTCTACTTCGTGATCTCTGGCCGCCTGATTGCCGGAGAGCTGTTCCCCGAGGTCGACAAGGGTGCCACCGGCGGGTTCGGGCCCCTGTGGACAACGGTCAAGGACGGCGCCTTCGTATATGACGGACCGTCGGCGAACTACGCCAAGTTGATCGTCTGGTGCTTCATCGCGGGCTTTTCCGAACGGTTCCTGCCCGATCACCTGTCGGCGCTGGAAGCCAAAAGCAAGACCTAGCTTTTCTTCGGTCCGGTCGGACGCGAGCCGGGGCGGGGGACCGGCCCGGGCGCACGGGTCGAGCGTGGCTTTGCGCCCGGTCGCGAGGCGGTTCGCTCTGTCGTCACCCGTCCTGCGGTAGGCGCCGCTGGCTGTGTCACCTTTTGCCAGGCGTCAGACAGTTGCTTCAGCCCCTCGCCGGGCTTGAGAAGTTTGCCCTTTGCTGCAGGCTTCGCTGCCGGTTTTGCTTCGGCTTTCCGGCCCGCCCGCGGCGACGACGGGACGTCGCTTTCCGACAGCCCCAACTGCTCGCGCAGGACCTTGGGCTTCACTTCCTCGACCTCGCCCGGCTGCAATTCGTTCAACCGGAACGGCCCGTATGAGGTGCGGATGAGACGGTTCACCGTCAGCCCGATATGGTTCATCGCCCGGCGGATTTCCCGGTTCTTCCCCTCGCGCAGCCCCACCGTCAGCCAGGCATTCGCGCCCTGGTGGCGGTCCAGCTTGACCTCCATCTTCTGGAACCGCTCGCCGTCGATGGTGATGCCCTTCCGCAGCGGCTCCAGGTCCGGATCGGTGGGGTTTCCCTTCACTCGCACCCGGTACTTCCGCAGCCAGCCGGTCGAGGGCAGTTCCAACCGCCGCTTCAACTCGCCATCGTTGGTCAGGAGCAGGAGCCCCTCGGAATTGAGGTCGAGCCTGCCCACCGACATCACCCGCGGCATGTCCTCGGGCAGGTGGTCGAACACCGTGTCCCGGCCCTTTTCATCGGCGGCCGAAGTCACCAGTCCCTCAGGCTTGTAGTAGAGCCAGAGGCGTGGGGGTTCGGGCTGGCCGACGGGCTCGCCCCGGACGGTGATCTTGTCCTTCGCCGTCACGTTCAGGGCAGGCGAGGTGATAACGCGGCCGTTGACCTTCACCTCGCCCAACTCGATCAGTCGTTCCGCCTCGCGGCGCGAGGCGATGCCGGCGCGGGACAGGACCTTGGCGATGCGCTCGCCTTCGGGGGTGTCCGCGTCCTTTGGGGTCGCCTTTGCGGGGGGCTTTTCTTTTCCGGCCATGGGGCACATC
Source organism: Tabrizicola sp. (assembly GCA_046076605.1). Classification (GTDB taxonomy): domain Bacteria; phylum Pseudomonadota; class Alphaproteobacteria; order Rhodobacterales; family Rhodobacteraceae; genus Tabrizicola. Next base: position 1,093 of record JBJTSJ010000407.1, on the reverse strand, counting down.
CTTCGGGCCTTGTTGGCCGGGGTGGCAGGGTATCGAAGCGGGCATGAAAGAGCAACGCGAAGGCTTCCGGTCGTTCATGGGGCTGGCGCTCGACGAGGCGCGGGCGGCAGCCTTGCGCGGCGAGGTCCCGGTGGGCGCGGCTGTGGTTCGGGGGGACGAGGTGCTGTCCCGGGCGGGCAACCGGACGCGGGAGCTGTCCGATCCGACGGCCCATGCCGAGATGCTGGCGATCCGGGAGGCCTGCGGGGTCCTGGGGTCGGAACGGCTGGTCGGCTGCGACCTCTACGTGACCCTGGAACCCTGCCCGATGTGTGCCGCCGCGATCTCGGCGGCGCGGGTGGGGCGGCTGTATTTCGGGGCGGCGGACCCGAAATCCGGGGGGGTCACGGTGGGGGCGCGGGTCTTCAGTCACCCGCAGTGCCACCACGTTCCGGAGGTCTACGACGGGATCGGGGCGGGGGAGTCAGAGGCCTTGCTCAAGGACTTCTTTGCGGGCAAGCGGGGATAGTTTCCACGGTGGACAATCGCTGATGGCCTCATGATGTCAGTGGGTTGTCCGCGAGCGTTAGGGATCTGGAAAGGTTTGGGTTGCGGCTGTTTTCGGCGGGAAGACCCCCTCCCCATCCCTCCCCCTGAAGAAGGGGGCGGGAGGCGCCTCGCGGGAAGCCTGGTCGCTTGTGGCTGCCGGCGCTCCCCCTCACCCTGGCCCTCTCCCCCGGGGGGAGAGGGGACGCCTGTGGCGGCGGCTGCGCAGAACGGATGCGTGGCGCCGATGGAAGGGGCGGAGCCCCCGGCGGGGATATTTTCAGAAGAGAAAGCCGGGGTTGGGAAGCCCGGCAGGAGGCGAACGTGCTTGCCGAAGGGTAAATGTCCGCGCTTAAGTCATTGATATTGCGGGAGGTGAAGCGCAGTCCAGCGTGGACAATCAGATGCGGATCGGGTCCAGGACCTCGGGCTCGATCACCTCGATCCCGGGCGGCAGGCCGGCTTTCAGGACGGCGGCATCCTGGGCGAGGAGGCCGAAGGTCCGGTAGTGGCAGGGGATCACCCAGCGGAAGTTGAACCATTTCCGCGCGGCCCAGGCGGCGCGTTC
>JBJTSJ010000406.1:0-3952 GCA_046076605.1 Tabrizicola sp. | reverse complement strand
GGGCCCATTTGGCGGGCGAATTCGGCCATGCGGGTGGCGTCGGGCCAGACGGCGAAGATCGCCCAGACCGACCAGTTGGGCTTGGGCGTAAACCCTTCGCCGGTGCCTGAGCCGCAAAGCTTGACGAACTGCGCGCCGGACCAGAGCCTACGGGGCCGCGCAAGCGCCATTTGCCCGATCACCCAAAGCCGGGAGGCGGGCGTCGCGAAGCGAAAGAGGCTGAGCGTGGCAACGGAAATGAATCGGTCCTCCCGGGCGCGGGTGTCACGACAAGATTACACCTAATGCGGCGGCTGGGAAGTCAAATCAGCCTTGTTTCCTTCGGCATAAAACCCAAGTTGTAAATCTGGATGGACAGTATAGGCTGTGGGAATGACACAGCATCCAAGGTTGGGCCAGGTTCACGACCTGCCTCTCGCGAAAGCCGGCCAAGGTCGGGCGGTGGTGATCGGCGCGGGGCTTGGCGGCCTTGCCTCGGCGATGCGGCTGGGCGCGAAGGGCTGGCAGGTGACGGTGGTGGACCGGCTGGATCGGCCCGGTGGGCGAGGCTCTTCGATCACCCAAGGCGGGCATCGGTTCGACCTGGGGCCGACCATCGTGACCGTGCCGCAGACACTGCGGGAGCTGTGGGCCACCTGCGGGCGCGACTTTGACCGGGACGTGCGGCTGGTGCCGATGGACCCGTTCTACAGGATCCTGTTCGAGGACGGGTCAAGCTTTACCGCGCGGAACGGTGACGCCTCGATGGAAGCCGAAGTGGCGCGGCTGTCTTCGTCCGATCTGCCGGGGTTCCGGCGGTTCCTGAAGGATGCCGAGGCGCGCTACTGGTTCGGCTTCGAGGACCTGGGCCGCCGGTCGATGCACAAGCTATGGGATCTGGTGAAGGTCCTGCCCAAGTTCGCCTGGTACCGCGCGGACCGGTCGGTCTATGCCCATGCGGCGCGTCGGGTGAAGGACGAACGGCTGCGGTTCGCACTGTCGTTCCACCCGCTGTTCATTGGGGGCGATCCGTTTCACGTGACCAGCATGTACGCCCTCGTCAGCCATCTGGAGCGGGCGTTTGGCGTCCACTATGCGATGGGCGGCGTGCAGGCGTTTGCCGAGGCGATGTCCGGGGTCGTGAAGGACCAGGGCGGCCTGGTCCTGCAGGGGGTCGAGGCGGACGAAGTGTTGGTGGCCAAGGGCCGGGCCTCGGGGGTGAAGCTGGCCGACGGGCGCGTGCTGCCCGCCGATGTTGTGGTGTCGAACGCGGACCCGGCGACGACCTACACGCGGCTGTTGCGCAAGCAGCCGGTCAAGCGGTGGACCGCGCCGCGCCTGATGCGGTCGCGCTGGTCGATGAGCCTGTTCGTCTGGTATTTCGGGACCAAGGGAACGAAGGGGATGTGGCCGGAGGTCGGGCACCATTCCATTGTCGTCGGGCCGAGGTATCGGGAGCATATCCGCGACATTTTCCAGACCGGGCATCTGGCCGATGACATGAGCCTTTACGTCCACCGGCCCTCGGTCACCGACCCGTCGGTCGCGCCAGAGGGGGATGACACGTTCTATGTCCTGTCGCCGGTGCCGCATCTGGGGCACAAGAACGGGGTGGACTGGGCCACGGAGGCCGAGCCCTACCGGCAGAAGATGTTGAAAGTGTTGGAGGATCGGCTGTTGCCGGGGTTGACGGGGCGGGTGACGGAGAGCCTGGTGTTCACTCCCGAAACGTTCCGCGACCGGTATCTGTCACCGCATGGGGCGGGGTTTTCGCTGGAGCCTCGGATCTTTCAGTCGGCCTGGTTCCGGCCGCACAACGTGTCCGAGGAGCTGCCGGGCCTTTATCTGGCAGGCGCCGGGACGCATCCGGGTGCTGGGGTGCCGGGGGTGATCGGGACGGCAGAGGTGCTGGCCTCGCTGGTGCCAGAGGCTCCGGTCCAGGCGGCGGCCCCGCTGCGGATGGCGGCGGAATGATCGCGTACGACGACATGGCCGCCTGCCGGGCGATGATCCGCACGGGGAGCCTGTCGTTCCATGCCGCGTCCAAGTTGCTGCCCGCGCGGGTGCGGGACCCGGCCTTGGCGCTGTATGCGTTCTGCCGGGTGGCGGATGACGATGTGGACGAGGTGCAGGACAAGGCTCATGCGGTGCTGCGGCTGCGGGAACGGCTGGACCTGATCTATGCCGGGCGGCCCGAGGCGCGGCCTTCGGACCGGGCGTTTGCGGCAGTCGTGCGGGATTTCGACATGCCGCGCGCGCTGCCGGATGCGCTCTTGGAGGGGTTGGCCTGGGATGCGATGGGGCGGCGTTATGACACGCTGTCGGAGTTGCATGCCTATAGTGCGCGGGTGGCCTCCAGCGTCGGGGTGATGATGTGCGTCCTGATGCGGGTGCGTGACCCCGATGCCTTGGCGCGGGCGGCGGATCTGGGGCTGGCGATGCAGCTGACCAACATCGCGCGGGATGTGGGCGAGGATGCGCGGGCGGGGCGGCTGTTCCTGCCCATCGACTGGCTAGAGGAGGCGGGAATCGACGCGGAACGGTTTCTGGCAGACCCCCGGCCGTCGCCGGCACTGGCGCGGGTGGTGCGGCGGCTGTTGTCAGTCGCGGACGACCTTTATCATCGCGCGGGCGCGGGGGTGTTCAGCCTGCCTGCGGATTGCCGCCTGGGGATCGCGGCGGCGCGGTACATCTATGCGGCGATCGGGACCGAAGTCGCGCGGGCCGGGCATGACAGCGTGTCCCGCCGTGCGCGGACAAGCCGGGGGCAGAAGCTGGCGCTAATGGGGCAAGCGATGGGATCGGCGGCGCTGACCCATGTGATGCCGCGACCCGCGCAGCTGCATGCCCGGCCGGTGCCGGAAGTGGCGTTCCTGGTGGACGCGGCTGGGCAGCGCACGGCGCGGACGCAGCGGTCCGAAGCGCTGTTGTCGATCCTCGCGCAGCTTGAGGCGCGCGACCGGCGCGGCGCGGTCTGAGGGAACCCCGGCGCGGGCGCTGGTGTTTCCCGGGCACAACCGCTAGGATCGTGGCATGGATATCTGGGTGTTCTTCATCTTCCTTCTGGCCTGCGGGCCTGCAGCTGCCACTGGCGCGATGTTCTCGCCCGGGGCCTGGTACGAGGCGCTGAAAAAGCCGAGCTGGACCCCGCCGAACTGGCTGTTCCCGGTCGCCTGGACGACGCTCTACCTGTGCATGGCGCTGGCCGGGGAACGGGTGGCGCGGCAGGCGGGGGTGGACCCTGCGGTCGGCATGGCGCTGGCGCTTTTTGCGCTGCAGATGGGGCTGAACTGCCTGTGGACGCCGGTCTTCTTCGGGCTGCGGCGGATGCGGGCGGGGATGCTGGTGCTGGCGCTGTTGTGGCTGGCCGTGGCGGCGACGCTGGTGGCGTTCTGGCGGGTCGACTGGGTGGCGGGGCTTTTGTTCGTGCCCTACCTGACCTGGGTCACCGTGGCCGGGGCGCTGAACTGGTCGGTGGTGACGCTGAACCCGGAACAGGCGAAGGGCGCGGTGGCCGAAAAGGCCGCCTGATCCCAAAAATTCTCGCGAAGATTTTTAGGCTCAAGGCCAGCGCGCCCGGCGCGGGACGCGGACGGCGAGCATCGGTTTCAGAAGAGGCTGGCGGAAGCGGGTGAGGTCAAGTGCCTCGTGCATGCCGATGGTTTTTTCGCCCTCGATCTGCGTTTCGACCAAGGCCCGCGAGTAGAATGGCGCTTCCAGAAGCGACAGATGCGGGCGCGGTGTCGTCCCCGGATCGGCGCGGGTTTCGCGGCGGACGGCCCAGGGGTTGCGGCGAAAGCGGGTGCGGGGCGGGGCGGTGGTTTCGACGACCTGACCGTCCGGCGTGATCTGCACCGCAAGGTCAAAGTGACGGCCGTCGCGCAGCTCGGCGTCGTAGAAGCAAAGCGCGCGGTCTTTCAACGGGTAGCGGCCCCAGGTCCAGAAGCTGAAATCCGCTTCCAGCGCGCGGGTA
>JBJTSJ010000405.1:0-14349 GCA_046076605.1 Tabrizicola sp. | reverse complement strand
CCATGTCAGTCGTCCCAGGATCGCAAACGGCAGTCCCGCGCGGGAGCGGCTGTTCATCCTTGGGGAATGACGAAGCGCCCGCGCGACCGAAGTCAGCGGGTAATGCAGCAGATGCAAATGTTGCGCAATGTCGTCATGGGTGGGAGACATACATCAGATATCCCGCGGCCGCCAAGGAAATTCCGTCATGCAGGATCAGGCCTTCGCGAACGGGCTTTGTGCCCGCCACCCGGGCGCCGCGCGAACGCAGCCCTTCGGACCCGAGACCGAGGTCTGGAAAGTGGCCGGCAAGATCTTTGCCGTCACCAGTGAAAGGGGCACCGCCGTCAAGACCGACAGCACCGACACCGCCGCCATGGTCATCGACATGGGCCGGGCCGAGCGCGCACCCTATTTCCATGCCAGCTGGATTCTGGTGCCGCATGGCCGGGTCCCGGATGCGGAACTGGCCGAGCGGATTGCCACGTCCTATGCGCTGATCCGGGCAAGCCTCCCGAGGAAGGTGCAGGCCGCGCTGCAATAGCGCGGGCCGCGGAATTTTCGCAGAAAATTCGTGCTTTGCGTGGCCCGCAGTCAGTTGCCCTGACGGCTGAACTCACCCCGGTTGTCCGGACCCAGCGCCAACCAACCCGCCACGGTGGCCGCGACGTGGTTCGAGATCATCGATTTCTGCGTAATCCCCTTGCGCCGCGCCTCGCGCATCCGGGTGCCGGACCAGGCCGGGGTTTCGGCGCGGATCTTGGTCGCGGAGACCAAGATTTCACCCGTGCGGGCGTCGCTCACTTGCGCGATGAAGTCAATGTTGTGGACGCCCCAATCGGAACTCGCCTGTTCGGCCCTGAAGGTCAGGGCATGGAACCGGGTCAGGGTGATGCTGATGATCACCGGGCGCGATCCGCGCAGACCTTGCGCCCCACGCAGGACGGCGGATTCCAAGATCTTGCCGACCTGGGTGTAGCGGTCGCCCACCGGGTCTTCGCGCCAGACGATGTCGGCATTGGGCAACAGCGTCTCGGCCTCGGACACCACGAGGCTGCGCGGCACGTCGACCCGCACTTCGGCCAGGCGCCAACCCTTCGACACCTCGGGCGACAGTCGGTCATACTCGGTCTTGAAGGTGCCGCCGCCGACGCAGGCGGTCAGGACCAGGGCGGAGAGACCCAACATGGCAGCGCGGCGGGACAGGGACATGGGGGCCTCATGGACTACCGGGCTACAGTCTTGCGACAATTTTCTTAATGGCAGGTAATGGCCGGAAAAAGGAGCCTCCGTGTCGGGAACGCGGTCGCCCCTTGCCGTTTCGGCAACAAGATGCCCATTAGGACCGGCAAAGGGAGTGGAGCGCATGGACCATGAAGATCTGAGACTGTGGTCCAAGCGGGCTGCGGATTGGGCGGCGGACTATCACGCGACGCTCCGCGACCGTCCGGTGCGGGCGCCGCTGGTTCCGGGAGCCATCGCCCGCCAGCTCCCCCCTGCCCCACCCGAGGCACCCGAGGCGATGGAGGCGATCTGGGACGATTTCGAACGCATCGTGCCGGACGGCATGACCCATTGGCAGCATCCCCGCTTTTTCGCCTACTTCCCCGCCAATGCCGCCCCGGCCTCGATGCTCGCCGAGCAACTGGTCAACGCGATGGCCTGCAACGCGCTTATCTGGCAAACCTCTCCCGCCGCGACCGAGGTCGAGCAGGTGATGGTTGACTGGCTGCGGCAGGCACTTGGCCTTCCGAATGACTTTGTCGGCACGATCCACGATTCGGCGACGAATGCGACGCTGTCTGCTGTCCTGACTATGCGGGAACAGGCGCTGGGCTGGCGGGGGCTGGACGAAGGCCTGTCCGGCGCGCCCACCTTGCGCTTCTATGCCAGCGCCGAGACGCATTCCTCGGTCGACAAGGCGATCCGGGTGGCGGGGATCGGACAGCGGAACCTGGTGAAGGTGGCGACGGATCGCGACCGCGCGATGACGGGCGCGGCGCTGGCCCAGGCGATTGCGGTGGACCGGGCGGCGGGGCTGCAGCCAGCGGGTGTGATCCTTTGCGCCGGGGGCACCAGCGTCGGGGCCTTCGACCGGATCGCCGACTGCATTGCCGTGGCCAAGTCCGAGGGCCTGCCCACCCATGTCGACGCTGCCTGGGCGGGCAGCGCGATGATCTGCCCGGAGTTCCGCGACCTCTGGGCCGGGGTCGATGGCGCCGAGTCCATCGTCTTCAACCCGCACAAATGGCTTGGCGCGCAATTCGACTGTTCGGTGCAGTTCCTGAAGGACCCCGGCGCGCAGGTCCGGACCCTGGGCCTGCGCCCAACCTATCTGGAAACCGCCGGGCGCGAGGAGATCGTCAATTTCAACGAATGGACGGTGCCACTGGGCCGCCGCTTCCGGGCGCTGAAACTCTGGTTCGTGCTGCGCGCCCATGGGCTTGATGACCTGCGGCGGCGCATTCGCAACCATGTCGCCTGGGCCGAGGCGGTGCGCGACCGGCTGGCGGTGATCCCGGGGGTCGAGATCGTGACCGAGCCGCTCCTGTCGCTGTTCACCTTTGCGCTGGGCGACGATGCCTTGACGGAACAACTCTTGAACCGGATCAACGATGACGGACGGATCTATCTGACCCAGACCCGCGTAGACGGGCGCTTTGCGATCCGCGTCCAGATCGGATCGTTTGACTGTCGCGAAGAAGATGCCATGTTAATTGCAAAGACCGTTCACGAAGTGCTTGCATCATGTTCCTCCGTTCCCTTGCCGTCGCGCTGACGCTTGCCACGTCGGCACAGGCGCAGACGCTTCCAAACCCCCTAAGCGACACGCTTTCCGATTTCGCCGACGTGCTGGACGCGACTGAAGAGGGGCGGATCACGCGGATTCTGGCCGACACCCAGGCAGCGACAGGGGTGCAGATGGTCGTCGTCACCCTGCCCGGGATCGAAGCCTACGGCGGCGCAGGGCAGTCCATCGAAAGCTATGGCAAGGCGCTCTTCAACGCCTGGGGCGTCGGCGGGGCCGACCGGAACGACGGCATCATGCTCTTGATCGACACCCAGGGGCGCGAGGCGCGCATCGCGCTTGGGTCAGGCTATGATCCGGTCTACGACGGCCGTGCGGCGCGGGTTCTGTCGACAGCAGTTCTGCCCGCCCTGCGCGAAGGACAGATCGCCGACGGGATCGAGGCAGGCATCACCTCGGCCCGCGACCGGCTGATCAAGCCGTTCCTGGCAGGCCAGCCGGTCTCGCTGACCGACGGCTTTCCAAAGGAGGACACGTCCTCACCGCTGGTCGGCCTCTTGGGCGTGGGCGCCATCGCGGCATTCGGCGGCCTTACCATCTGGAAGCGCCGGCGCGCCCGGGTGACCTGCCCGAACTGCGGCGCCGCGACGCTGGAACGCAATCGCGAGGTCATCGAACAGCCAACCCGCAGCGAACCGGGGACGGTCCTGCAGCATCTGACCTGCTCGGCCTGCGGCTTCACCGACCGCAGGTCCTTTCCGATCACCTGGAATTCCAGCGAAGCGCGGCGCGACCGGGATGCAACCCGAAACCGGGACGGGGGCAGCAGTGGCGGAGGCTTTGGCGGCGGTCGGTCCTCGGGCGGCGGGGCCTCGGGGAAATACTAGCCTGACCAATACCCTGGGCGGCTTTGTTCATGCGCCATGGGCCGCACGGCGTTTTCCCCTAAGACTGCAGAAGACTTGCGGCGCGGGGGGCAACCGCGCCGCAAGGGCCAGAGTTGGGCTGCGTCAGAAGCGCAGACCGACCTTGGCCTTGATCGTGGTGGCGTCGAAATCGGTGCCGGTCCCATCGAAGTTGTCGAAGTTGTGCTCCAGCACTTCTCCGCCAACCGTCCAGCGATCATTGACCGCATAGTCGAAGCCAACACCGTAGACAAAGCCATTGTCACTTAGATCGGTACCACCGACCGACGCATTGGCATGCGCCGCGCCAAGCGTACCATAGACCAGGCTGTTGCCGATCTCGCGTCCGGCGGACAGTTTCAGCGCCATTACATCGCTCAACTCGTTCCCGGCGGTGGTTCCAAGCGCGATGTTGGTCGCGTCATAGGACAGTTCGGTCCCGGCAACCCAGTTGCCCAGATCCCAGCGATAGCCGGCATGGACGCCGCCGAACCAGTCGTTGCCGTCCAGGCCGGCGCCATTCGAATCGACATCACCATAGCCAAGCTGCGCGCCGACATAGGCGCCCGACCAATCGACACCCGGGGCAACATAGGCCGTTTCCACGGGGGCGATCACCTTCTCCTCAGTCACAACGGTCGGCCCGCCAGCAAAGGCGGGGGCGGTCAGGGCGGCCGTAGCCACCAGTGCTGCGATAGTTTTCATTTCTGTCTCCTTGTTCTGGCCACCCCACAACGCAACGCCTGCGCATCGGTTCCGGGGGGCTCGGGTCAGGGAATGGGAACTGTGACGCGCAAGCACAATGCCTGCTCACGGCCGCTTGATGGCCTGTGTCCGACCTCGGCGAGGAGCTGCCGAGGAACCTTTGCCCTTTGGGCCAGAGCCCGCCGGCTTCAGCCGTCGCAGCCGCCGTCAGACCCGATCGGCCAAATCCAGCCACTCGGTTTCCGCCGCCTCAAGCGCCGTCTGCCGTTCGGTCAAAGCCTCGGTCGCCTTGCGGAATTTCACCGGCTCGCGGGTGAAAAGATCGGGGTCGGCCAGCAGTTGTGACAGCTTGCCGATTTCGGATTCCAGCCGCGCGATCAGGTCCGGAAGATCCTCAAGCCGCTTCTTTTCGGTGAAGGAGAGGCCCGATTTCGCGGCTGAAGTTTCCGGGGGTGGAGCAACGGGTTGAGGCTTTCCCGCAGGCCTCGCGGAGGCCTCCACCGGCTCGGGCCGCTGCGCGACATAGTCCGCCCAACCGCCGGGATAGGCCTGCACGCGGCCCTCCCCCTCCATCGCGACGGTCGCCGTCGCCACCCGGTCGATGAAATCGCGGTCGTGGCTGACCAGAAGGACCGTCCCGTCGTACTCACCCAGGATGTCTTGCAACAGATCCAGGGTTTCCACATCCAGATCGTTTGTCGGTTCGTCCAGGATTAGCAGATTCGACGGCTGCGCCATCAGTTTCGCCAGCAAAAGCCGCGCGCGTTCCCCGCCCGAAAGGCTGCGCACCGGGGCGCGGGCCTGTGCCTCGTCAAACAGGAAGTCCTTGAGGTACGCCACCACATGCTTGGGCGTGCCCCGCACCATCACCTGGTCCGACGCGCCCGAGACGCGCATCAGGGGATCGACCGTCAGGTTGTCCCAAAGACTTGCGTCCAGATCGAGGCGGGTTCGGGTCTGGTCGAAGACCGCAATTTCCAGGTTCGTGCCCAGCGTCACGGTCCCGGCATCCGGTTGAACTTCGCCCGTCAACATCTTGAGAAGCGTGGTCTTTCCGACCCCGTTCGGCCCGACGAAGGCCACTCGGTCGCCGCGCAGCACGCGCAGATCAAAGCCCTTGACGATCAGCTTGTCTCCATAGGACTTGGTCAGCCCCTGCGTCTCGATTACCTTCTTGCCCGAGGTCGGGCCTGACCCCAGTGCAAAGGCCGCGGTGCCCTGCCGCCGGATCTGCGCCTTCCGTTCCGCCCGCAGCGCCTGCAGCGCGCGCACGCGGCCCTGGTTTCGTCTGCGCCGGGCGCTGATCCCTTCGACGGCCCATTTCGCCTCGTGCTTGATCTTGCGATCCAGCTTGTGACGCGCCTCGTCCTCTTCGGCCCAGACCGTTTCGCGCCACTCCTCGAACCCTTCAAAGCCCGCATCCCGACGGCGCACCTCGCCCCGGTCGATCCAGAGCGTCGCCTTCGACAAGGCGCGCAGGAAGGCGCGGTCGTGGGAAATAAGGACAAAAGCCGTGCGCGTCTCGGACAGCTCCCGCTCCAACCACTCGATGGCCTGGATGTCCAGGTGGTTCGTGGGTTCGTCCAGTAGCATCAACTCCGGCGCCTCGGCCAAAAGCTTGGCCAGCGCTGCCCGCCGCCGTTCGCCCCCCGACGCGGTGGCGACCGGAGTTGCGGGGTCGAACTTCAGCCCCTCGGCCACCACGGCCAGCCGGTACTCCTGCCCCTCTGGCAGGTTCGACGCCGCGAAGTCGCCCAAGGTGGCAAAGCGGGTCAGGTCCGGCTCCTGCTCCATGTAGCCCACGGTCACGCCGGGCGGCACGGTGCGGGTGCCGCGATCCGCCTCGACGAGGCCCGCCATCACCTTCATCAGCGTCGACTTGCCCGACCCGTTCCGCCCCACCAGCGCGATCCGGTCGCCGGGCTGGACGGTCAGCGACAGCTCATCGAAGACAGGGTTCCCACCGAAGGTCAGCGAGATGTCGGACAGTTGAAGAAGGGGTGCGCGTGCCATGGGCGCGAGGTAGAGGGGGATTTGACCCGCGTCAACGTCTGGTCATGATCGCCGTGGCATGATCCGGCAAACGGAGACGAAGATGGCACCCCTCGACGGCATCGTGATCCTGGACCTGACCCACGTGCTGGCGGGGCCCTTCTGTACGCAAAGCCTACAGGACCTGGGCGCGAAGGTCATCAAGGTGGAACGCCCGGGCACCGGCGACGACACCCGCGCCTTCCCGCCGTTCCTGCAAGGCGAAAGCGCCTATTTCGCCACGCTGAACGCCGGCAAGCAGTCCATCGCGCTGGACCTGAAGGCGGACACCGACCGTGCGATCTTTGACCGGCTGCTGGCGCGGGCGGATGTGCTGGTGGAAAACTACCGCCCCGGGGTGATGGCGCGGCTGGGATATGGATGGGAGACGCTGCACGCCCGCCTCCCCCGCCTGATCCACGCCGCTGTCTCGGGCTTTGGCCAGACCGGGCCGGACGCCCTGAAACCGGCCTATGACATGGTGGTGCAGGCGCGTGGCGGGGTGATGTCGATCACTGGCGAAACCGGCGGACCCCCGGTCCGTGTGGGGGCCAGCATCGGCGACATCGTTGCGGGCATGTATCTGGCGCAAGGCATCCTTGCGGCCCTTTTCCAGCGCGAAAAGACCGGCGAGGGGGCATTTGTCGACGTGGCGATGCTGGACAGCCAGCTTGCCATCCAAGAACACGCGCTCGCCATCGCCTCGACCACCGGCGTGGCCCCAGGTCCGACCGGAGCGCGCCATCCCACGATCACCCCCTTCGCCACCTTCCGCGCCGCCGACGGCTTTGTCGTCATCGCGGCCGGAAACGATGCGATGTTCGGCAAGCTTTGCGACACCCTGGGCCTCACCATCGCCCAGGACCCCCGCTTTGCCACCAACGCCGCCCGCTGCGAAAACCACGCGCTGCTGAAACGGCTGATAGAGGCGGTGACCCTGGGCCAACCCGTGGCACATTGGCTGCAGGCGCTGGATGCCGCAGGCCTGCCCACCGCGCGCGTTCAGGATATGGTCGAGGTCATGGCCGACCCCCAGCTTATCGCGCGGAACATGATCCTGCCCGTCACCCCCCATCCCGGCAGCCCCGCCTTCACCGCACCGGGGAACCCGATCAAGATCTCCACCCTGCCCGACCAGACCGCCCTGCCCCCGGCGCCACGGCTGGACGGCGACCGGGTGGCGATCCTGGCCTGGCTGGACACGCGCTAGGTCGGGGCGACTGTCAAATCGAGCGGCTTGCGCCGCGAAGACCTTTCGTCTCGCGCCTTTGCGTGAAGGACGCAAAGACGCTCGGGCATGCGCGCCGCGCGGGGATATTTTTCGAAGAGAAAGCCATTTGGCGCGGCTGTCCCCCGATGGTAGGAAGGCGCCATGCCCTTCCGCAGCCTTGACCCCGCAAAAATCCTGACCACCGCACAAAGGCTGGAAGCCCGTGTCCGCGAACGGTTTCCGGATCGGGGTCTGGCCCGGGTCGCGGGCGAGGTTTCCGCCCTTGCCCGGCAGACCGAGCAAGCGATGGACCATCTGGTGCCGCCGCTCTGGTGGTTGCGCGGTCTGATCGCGGCGGTGGTCGCCGGTGGCGCGGCGCTGTTCGTTCTGGTCGGCAGCGTCATCCCGCTGAACGAGATCGGTGAAGACAGTATCCGGTCGGTCGCCAATTTCGAGGCGGCGCTGAACACGGTGCTCTTGGCGGGCCTTGGCCTCGTGGCGCTCGTCCGGCTGGAGTCCCGGATCAAGCGGCAGCGGGTGGCCGAGCGGCTGCATGAGCTGCGGTCGATCATCCATGTCATCGACATGCACCAGCTGACCAAGGACCCGGTGACCCTGTCGCCCGATTTCACGCCGACCGAGACCTCCCCTGCCCGCGATCTGACGGCGGTCGAGATGTCGCGCTATCTCGACTATTGTTCCGAGCTTCTGGCGATCACGGGCAAGCTTGCCGCGCTCTATTCCCAGGCGGTGCCGGACGACGGCGTGGCGCAGGCTGTGACCGATATCGAACTTCTGGGGTCCAGCCTGTCGCGCAAGATCTGGCAGAAGATCAGCATCATCGACGCCTTGCCCCGGTCCCGCGGTCGAAAGGGATGACGGAATGACGCCGTCACCTGCCGCATTCCAGCATTGCAGCCGCCGTGTGGCAGACTAGAACCGGAACAGCATGACACAGGCCTCTGCCATCCGCATCGACGCGCAGGACTGCGCGCCCGCCCGCTGGGACGACCCGGCGCGCGGCACCTTGTCGTGGCGGACGCTGATCTCGGGCGGGGTGACGCCCACCGACGCACTTGTCTGCGGCATCGCCGAGATGCAGGCCGGCGAGACCTTCGCCCTTCACCGCCATGCCGAACCCGAGGTCTACTTCGGCCTCGACGGCGAGGGCGAGGTGATGATCGACGGAGTGCCCCACCGTCTGGCCCCCGGCGTCGCTCTCTTCATCCCCGGATGGGCCGAGCATGGCGTGCCGCGCGCCGACAAACCCTTGCGTTGGTTCTACACCTTCGCGCGCGACCGGTTCGACCAGATCCAATACCATTTCACTCACGAAGACCCCGCACCGGGGCAGAGGCCCGCATGACCGACGACGCACTCGTGATCTTCACCCCTTCGGGCAAGCGCGGACGCTTTGCTCTGGGGACGCCGGTGCTGACGGCTGCGCGACAGCTGGGGGTGGACCTTGATAGCGTCTGCGGCGGGCGCGGCATCTGTTCCAAGTGCCAGATCACCCCGGGCTATGGCGAGTTTCCGAAGCATGGCGTGACGGTCGAGGCCGACGCCCTGTCCGAATGGAACGCGGTCGAGGACCGCTACAAGCGCATCCGCGGCCTGATCGACGGGCGGCGGCTGGGCTGCCAGGCGAAGGTGATGGGCGATGTCGTCATCGATGTGCCGCCCGAATCCCAAGTCCACAAGCAGGTGGTCAGGAAGCGCGTCGAGGCGCGGGAAATCCGGATGGACCCGTCCGTCCACCTGCATTTCGTCGAGGTGGCCGAGCCCGATATGCACGACCCCTCGGGCGATCTGGAGCGCCTGTCTGATGCGCTGCGCGATCAGTGGGGGTTCCAGAACGTCACCATCGACCTGCCCATCCTGACCACCTTGCAACCCACCCTGCGCAAGGGCGAATGGAAGGTCACCGTGGCCCTCCATCAGGTCGCGGCTACCGACACGCCCCGCATCATGCAGGTCTGGCCGGGGCTTTATGAGGGCTCGATCTATGGCGTCGCGGTGGACCTGGGCTCGACCACCATCGCCGGGCACCTGTGCGACCTGAGGACGGGTGAGGTCGTCGCCTCCTCGGGCCTGATGAACCCGCAGATCCGCTTTGGCGAAGACCTGATGAGCCGGGTCAGCTATTCGATGATGAACCCTGACGGCGCGGCCGAAATGACTGCAGCCGTGCGGCAGGCGATGAACACCCTCTTCGGCCAGCTCTGCGATGAGGCGAAAGTGGACCGGGCCCTGATCATGGACTCGGTCTTCGTCTGCAACCCGGTGATGCACCACCTGTTCCTCGGGATCGATCCCTATGAGCTTGGGCAGGCGCCCTTTGCGCTGGCCACCTCGAACGCGCTTCGCCTGACTGCCCGCGACCTTGACCTGCAGATGCACCCTGCCGCACGGGTTTACCTCCTCCCCTGCATCGCGGGTCATGTGGGCGCCGATGCTGCCGCCGTCGCCCTGTCGGAAAACCCCGACAAGTCCGAGGACCTGATGCTGGTCGTCGACGTCGGCACCAACGCCGAGATCCTTCTGGGCAATACCACCAAGGTTCTGGCCTGCTCCTCCCCCACCGGCCCGGCCTTCGAGGGCGCGCAGATTTCCAGCGGCCAGCGCGCCGCGCCGGGGGCGATCGAGCGGGTAGAGATCGACCCCCAGACCAAGGAACCGCGCTTCAAGGTTATCGGCTCTGACCTCTGGTCGGATGACCCCGGTTTCGCCGCCGCCACCGCACGACCGGCGTCACCGGCATCTGCGGGTCGGGTATCATCGAGATGGTGGCCGAGATGCGCCTTGCGGGCATCGTCGATGCGCAGGGCCTGATCGGATCGCCGGAGCAGGTAGGGACCAACCGCCTGTTCCTCGACGGCCGCACCTACAGCTACCTCATCCACGACGGGTCAGCCGAGGGCGGCCCGAAGATCACCGTCACCAACCGCGACATCCGGGAAATCCAGATGGCCAAGGCCGCGCTATACTCCGGCGCGCGGCTCCTGATGGACAAGTTCGAGGTGGACACCGTCGACCGCATCATCCTGGCGGGCGCTTTCGGTGCCCATATCAGCCCCAAGCACGCGATGGTGCTGGGGATGATCCCCGACGTCCCCCTGGCCAAGGTCACCAGCGCCGGGAACGCCGCCGGCACCGGCGCACGCATTGCCCTTCTGAACCGCGCCGCGCGGGCGGAAATCGAGGCCACGGTCCGCGACATCCACAAGATCGAGACCGCCATCGAGCCCCGCTTCCAGGAGCATTTCGTCAACGCCTCGGCGATCCCGAATGCGGTCGAGGCCTTCCCGAACCTCCTCTCCATCGTCAGCCTGCCGGACGTGAACTTCAACACCGGCAGCCAGAACGCGGACGGCGGGCGGCGCAGGCGGCGCGGCTAACCGAGGCTTTCGAAGACCAGCCCCCGCGCCATGCCGGGGGCAAAGCCCTTGAAGGCGTCGGTCAGATAGTCCGCCCGGTCCTGGCGGCCCTTGAGGTGCAGGTCCAGAAACGCCAGCGCGAAGTGCTGCGCGATGGTGTTCATGGCCAGCGTGTCCCAGACCGGATCGGCGTAATGCTCAAACGGGTGGAACTCCAAGGCGGGAGACGGCTCCCAGGCCTCCTCCGGCGCGGGGATCGGGGCTGCGGCGTTGTGGCCCGCGTTGACGAAGGTCAGAAGATGGCGCCGGACCCCCGTCGCCTCTTCGAAGATCCGCCGCATCCCCGTCTCGTAGCCGGAAATTGCGTCCGCGCTTCCCGCCATCACCAGCATCGGCACCCGCACCCCCGCCAACCCCTCCGCCGTCCACAGATCGCGCTGCCGCCCCTAGGGGCCGATGGGAATGATCGCCTTCAGCGCCGGGCTGACCACGGGCGCCACATGCGGCCGCCAAAGGCCGTGCAGCGGCGCGCCCTCCATCATCAATGCAGCGGGTGACACCCCCGCCCCCGCTGACACCAGCGCGCCATAGCCGCCCATCGAATAGCCGATGATCGCCGTCGTCCCGATCTCGGCGCAATCCCCCAACGCGGCCCGCACAAACTCGGTATCCAAGGGCCGGTTCACCAGAGTCGAGACGAGCGGGGCCTTGTCGGCATAGGTGCTGTCGCGGTGGTCGATCGAGGCCACGACATAACCATGCGAGGCGAGCTTCTCCCCGAAATGCGCCATCAGGTGGCGGTTGCCGGGATAGCCGTGCGACAGGATCACCAGGGGATGCCGCCCCACCGGCACCGCGTCGCGCCGGGCCGATCCGTGCAGCATGACGGGCCGTTTCCCGTCGCGCAAAAGGGTGGCATAGGGCCGGACTTCGCCAGTGCCGGGGTCGGCGGGATACCACAGCTCCACCGTCAGCGCCCGGTCGCCCCGGATCAGCCGGTCGGTGGACCGGACCACATCCACCTGGTCCGGGTTCACCAGTTCCAGCCTGCGCACGCCCACCCTATGCGGGCCGGGAAAGGCCAGTTCGGGGGCGGTTGGGCGGGTCTGGTCGATCCGGTTCGGCATGCCCTGAACCTAGCCCGAATGGCCGCCATGTCATGCAATCTCTTGCACCGGCTTGCAAAATCCTTAACGTCGCGCACATGGACGATCCCGTCGCCGATTTGATCACGAAATGCGCTGCGGCGGACCGGTCGGCCTTCCGCCAGCTTTATCGTGACACCTCGGCGAAACTCATGGGCGTTCTTCTCCGTATGTTGGGAGAACGCGCTGAGGCGGAGGATGCCTTGCAGGAGGTCTATACACGGGTTTGGGTGCGCGCCGGTCGCTATGATCCGGCGAAGGGCCGGGGCATGACCTGGCTGATCGCCATCGCCCGCAACCTGGCCATCGACCGCCTGCGTGCCCGACCGGAAAGCACGTCCGATGACGGGCTCGACACCGTGCAGGACGCCTCTCCCCGAGCCGAGACACGGCTCATCGCACAGGGCGAGGCGCGGCGGATGGCCGACTGCTTTGCCACGCTGGAACTCGACCGCGCCGATGCCGTGCGCGGGGCCTACCTTAACGGCCTGTCCTACATCGACCTTGCCGCCCGCCACGCCGTGCCCCTGAACACCATGCGCACCTGGCTGCGACGGAGCCTCCTGAAGCTGAAGGAGTGTCTCGACCAATGACCGATGCTCCACTTACCCCCGAGGAGGCCGACGACGCGCTGGCGGCAGAGTATGTGCTGGGGGTCCTTTCCCTTGCAGAACGCGCCGAGGCCGAAGCCCGGATCAAGCGCGACGCCGGTTTCGCGGCCTTGGTCAGCGCCTGGGAAGGGCGCATGGCCGGGATGAATGATGACTTCGCCGAAGTTCCCGCCCCGAACCTTCTGCCGAAGATCGAGGCACGGCTGTTCCCGCAAGCCGACACCCTTGCCCCGGCGCGCCGCCGCTTTGGCCTGACCTTCGGCTGGCTTTCGGGTGCAGTCTTCGGGACGGTGCTGACCGTTCTGACGGTTGCACTTCTGGCCCCGCCCCAGGCCGAGCCGCTGGTGACGCTTGCCACCGCCGACAACCGGTTGTCCTATCAGGTCAGCCATTTCGGCGACACGCTGAAGGTAACGCGCGTCGCGGGCGTACCCGCAGTGTCTGGCCAGGTGCACCAGTTGTGGATCATCGCCCCGGGTGCAAGCCCGGTATCCCTTGGCCTTTTGGCAGACCGCCCGCTGGTGATCGACTACCCGGTGCCGCCCGAAGGCTTTGTCTTCGCTGTTTCGGTCGAACCCGAAGGCGGCTCTCCGACCGGGCAACCGACCGGCCCGGTGATCCTGACCGCCCAGGTCGGAAGCGACGTCTGATCACGAAGTCGTGAGCCGGAAACCACTCTGAAACTTCCGTCGAAACGGGCCGTTTCTTCGGGTGTGAGGTGGGAATGACCCCGCCCCGAACCCCCAAGGGAGACAGAGATGAAAGCTTTCAAACTCGCCACCGCGATCCTGGCACTGACCACCGGCATTGCGCTGGCCGAAAACCCGATGGTCGGCGGCGCGCCGATGTATGACACCAAGAATATTGTCGAGAACGCAGTGAACTCGAAGGACCACACCACGCTGGTTGCCGCCGTGCAGGCCGCGGGCCTGGTGGAAACGCTGCAGGGCGAAGGCCCGTTCACCGTCTTCGCGCCGACGAACGACGCCTTCGCCAAGCTGCCCGCCGGCACCGTGGAAACCCTGCTCAAGCCGGAAAACAAGGACCAGCTGACCAAGATCCTGACCTGCCACGTCGTGGCCGCGAACGCTCTGGCCGCCGACATCAACAAGATGGTTGCGGATGATGGCGGCATGCACACTGTGAAGACCGTCGGCGGCTGCGAGTTCACCGCGATGGTCGAAGACGGCATGGTCAAGATCAAGGACGGCCAGGGCAATGTCGCGACCGTCACCATCGCCGACGTCAAGCAGTCGAACGGCGTCATCCACGTGATCGACACCGTGCTTCTTCCGGCGATGTGATCCCTTGCGCCGGATCCCTGTCGTCCGGGTTGGTCACTCATCCCGGGCGGCAGGGTGCGGACGGGCGGGCCAAAGCTGAATGTCCCCTCATGTTTGGTTCGCCCGCACCGGGTCCTCAGGCCAGTCCTGGGGACCCGTTTCGCATTGCACGCTTTGGTTGAACTTCGGTCATCCGCTGGCCTAGGGTCGCGCCAAAGTCATTTCAGACGGAGCCCGCGCCATGCGCCCTGCCCTTTTCCTTCGCGCCCTTGTCCTTGCGCAGGCGCTGTTTGCCGCGCCGATTCTGGCCGAGGGCCGGTCGATCATCGTGCTCGATGCCTCGGGGTCGATGTG
>JBJTSJ010000404.1:0-7716 GCA_046076605.1 Tabrizicola sp. | reverse complement strand
CGGGGCGGCCATACCGTGACGCATGCCGCCTCGGCCAACGAGGCCCGCCACCAGCTGACCGCATCCCGGTTCGATCTGGTGCTGGCGGACGTGAACCTTGGCGATGGGGACGGGATCGACGTCCTGACCACCACGGCCGCTTCGCTGGGCGAGGTGCCCATCGTCATCATGACCGGGCAGGACACGCTGGACAATCGCCTGCGCGCCGAAGGCCTGTCGGTGTCGGCCTTCCTGTCCAAGCCCTTCGCCATGTCGCAGCTGACCGAACTGACCGGGGCCCTTCTGGCCGAAAGCGGCAAGCAGGCAGGCCAGCGGCGCGGCCCCTCGGTGATGATGTATTCGCACGACACGATCGGCCTCGGCCACATGCGGCGCAACACCGCCATCGCGAAAGAACTGGTGGCGCGGGTGCCCGGGGCCTCGATCCTGATGCTGGTCGGCTGCCCGGCCGGGATGGTCTTCGAACCGCATCCGGGGATCGACTATGTCAAGCTTCCGTCGCTGACCAAGCTTGGACGCGGGCGCTGGCAGGCGGGCAGCCTGCGGATCGACGCCGCGACCACCCGCGCCCTTCGCGCCGGCATCCTGGAGCGGGTGATCGAAACCTTCGCCCCCGATGTCCTTCTGGTCGACCACGAACCCGCAGGCGTCTGGGACGAGCTGGTGGAACCGATCCGGACCCTGAAATCCCGCGGCCGGACCCGCGTCATCCTGGGCCTGCGCGACATCCTCGACAACCCTGACCGCGTGGCCCGTGCCTGGAAAGGCACCGGGATCGCGACCACGATCACCGACCTCTACGACGAGATCATGATCTACGGCAGCCAGCGGTTCTATCCCTCTGACACCGCTTACGGCCTGGAAGAACTGCGCCCCGGCAACGTCCGCTATTGCGGTGCGGTGACCACCGCGCGCCCCGTCGCGCGCGACCGCTGGACCGGCCCGCCACGCCGGGTGCTGGTCTCCGGCGGCGGCGGACGGGATGCCTATATGCTGCTCGAAACGGTGCTGGCGGGCTTTGAATTGCTCGCCGCCCACCGCCGCCCCGAACTCACCCTGGTGGCCGGACCCCTGATGGACCCCGAACTGGCCGAAGCGCTGAAGCACCGCGCGTCCCTGGCTGGGGCGATCTTTCGCGACAAGACGCCCAACCTTCCCGCCATGCTGGCCGGGTCTGATCTCTTCATCACCATGGGCGGCTACAATTCGGTGACCGAGGCCCTTGTCACCGGCTGTCCCGCACTGGTCGTGCCGCGCGTCGGCCCGTCCGGCGAACAGCGCATCCGGGCCGAACGCCTGCAGGCGCTTGGGATGGCCACCGTCGTCTGGCGCCACGATCTGACGCCTGCCCGGATGGCCAAGGCGCTGACCTCGCGCCCCCCGCCCGCACCGGCACTGCCCGGCCTGTCCTTCGACGGCGCGACCGTCGCCGCCGACCGTATCGCTGCCGTCCTTGCCGACGCGTCGCATGCCAACCAAGAGGTGACCCTGAATGCCTGACCAAGCGCCCACACGCATCGGCTATGTCCTGAAGCGGTTCCCTCGGTTTTCTGAAACCTTCATCCTGAACGAGCTGCTGGCGCTGGAGGCGCTGGGGATCGAATGCCACGTCTTTTCCCTGCTGACGCCCCCGGACGAACCGCGGCACGCCCGCCTGTCCCAGTTGCGTGCGCCGGTGACTTACCTGGCAAAGCCCGCGACGATCACACCGGTCTCCGACCCCGAGGATGCCGTGCTTTTCGTCGGCAACGACCCCAGAAGCGTTGCCTCTCTGCAAGCGAAGGCCGCCGAAGTGGCACGCCTCGCGCGGCAGGCGGGCATCACGCATCTGCACGCCCATTTCGGGTCGGACCCGACGACCGTGGCCTTGCTGGCCGCGCGCGAACTTGGCGGAACCTTCTCCTACACCGCGCACGCCCGCGACATCTACCACACCTATGTCTCGCCCGAGGTCGACACCGCCAAACGTCGGGCCAAACTGTCCGAGGCGGCCTTCACCGTCACCGTGTCGGATTGCAACCTCGACCACCTCAGCACCCTGTGTCCCGAAGCGGCCGAACGGATCTATCGGCTGTACAACGGGATCGACCTGACGCTCTTCAGCCCGGCAGACAATGTCGTGCCGGGGCGCATCGTCGCGGTTGGCCGTCTGGTGGAAAAGAAAGGCTTCTCGGTTCTGGTCGATGCCTGCGCCGAGTTGCGCGACCGGGGGCTCGCATTCGACTGCCGGATCATTGGCGATGGCCCGTTGCAAGGCACGCTGCAGGCGCAGATCGCTGACCTTGACCTTGCTGGCTGGGTCACTCTGACCGGGCCGATGCCGCAGGAACGGCTGGCAGATGAACTTGGCACCGCCGCCATCGCCACGCTGCCCTGCGTCATCGCCCAGGATGGCGACCGCGACGGTCTGCCAACGGTCCTTCTGGAGGCCATGGGCAAGGGCATTCCGGTCGTCACCACAACCGTCACCGGCGGACCCGAGATCGTGGCCGAGGATGAAACCGGCCTCCTCTGCCGCCCGGGCGACCCGGTGGCCTTGGCCGACGCCCTGGAAGCCCTGTTGAACGATCCCGGTCGTGCTCGCGCCATGGGGATCGCCGGTCGGCGACGGGCGGAACAACTGTTCGACCTGTCCACCAACGCTCTGCGGCTGTCCGGCCACTTTTCCCGGATGACCAAGCCCAAGGCGACCCGAGGAGCCGCGTGATGCGCATCGCCTATGTCTGCGCCGATGGCGGCATCGCCGTCTTCGGCGAAAAGGGGGCCTCGGTCCACATCACCGCGATGGCGCAGGCTTTCTGCGCGACCGGCCACGACCTGCGACTGATCTGCGCCAGACGCGGTCCCGGGTCAGCCGCCTTTCCGGTCGAAGAGGTGACCGCAGACCATCCCGGGCATGGGGGGCGCGAAGGCAAGGAACGCGGGCTGATCGCCACCGCCGCCGCAATCGAGGACCGTCTCGTCGCCCTTCACCGCAGCTGGCCCTTCGACATGATCTACGAACGCTACTCGCTCTGGTCCGCTGCCGGGGTCCGGGCGGCGCGGCGGCTGGGCGTGCACGTGGTGGTCGAGGTGAACGCCCCCCTTGTCACCGAACAGGCCGAATTCCGCGCGCTGGTGCTAGCGGACGAGGCTCGCCGGATCGAGGCCGAGGTCTTCCGCAGTGCCGATGCGCTGGCAGTCGTGTCAGATGAACTGGTTGCCTACGCGAAAGCGCGCGGTGCGGCACCGGACCGGGTGCATGTGATCCGCAACGCCGTCGACACCGCCCGGTTCCATCCGCAGGTCCAGCCCGCACAGGTCCCCGGCATTCCCGATGGGGCTTTCGTGATCGGCTTCTCGGGCTCACTCAAGGCCTGGCACGGGCTTGATACCTTGCTGCCCGCCTTCCGCGCGCTGCGCGAACAGCTGCCTTCCGCGCAACTGCTTGTCGTCGGTGAAGGCCCGCGGAAACCCTGGGTCGAGGGCTATGCGACAGGCGCGGGCCTTGAGGGTGCCGTCACCCTGACCGGCTGGGTCGCACATGACGCCCTGCCCGCCCTGATCGCCCGGATGGATGTGGCGACCGCGCCCTATCCGCTGGCCGAGGGGCACTATTTCTCGCCGCTCAAGTTGTACGAATACCTGGCGGTTGGACGGCCGATCGTCGCCAGCCGCATCGGCCAGACCGCCCAGGTCTTGCAAGGTACCGACGCCGCCCTGCTGGTCCTGCCCGGCGATCCGGTTGCATTGGCTGAGGCGCTGTTGCGTCTGGCCCGGGACCCCACGCTCGCCGAACGGCTGGCCCGCAATGCCGCCATCGAGGGGCGCCGCCATGACTGGACCGACAACGCCAAGGCCGTCGTGCGTCTGGCCCGGCAAGGGGTCCCGGCATGAGCGACCCGAACCTCAACCCCCAAGCGCTTTGGCGCCTCTTCCTGCGGATGGGCCCCCACGCCCGCCCACACCGCCGCAAGCTGATCCTCGGCGCGCTCGCCATGCTTTTCGTCGCGCTGACCGAAATCATCCGGCCCTGGCCGATGAAAGTGGTCTTCGACGGCATCCTGATTCCGCAGGACAAACCGGACGCCGTGATGGCGCAGATGATCGCCTGGTTCGGAACCGGAGACCAGCTGCTCGCCGCCGCGGCCCTGACGATCCTGGCCGTCGCGGTGATCGGCGGGGCCATGGCCTTCGTTCAGGCTACGTTGATCGCCACTGTCGGGCAGAAGGTCGTGGCCGACATCCGGCTGGACCTCTACCGCCATGTCCAGCGGCTGTCGCATTCGTTCCACGACACCGCCTCCAGCGCCGACATCGTCTCGCGCCTGACCGGCGACGTCCGGATGATGCGCGACCTCTTGATCGACGCCGCGGTGTTCTTCGCCGCCCGGACTGTCGTCATGGCGGGGACCGTCCTCATCATGTTCCTGATGGACTGGCGCCTGACCCTGGCGTCCCTCGCCGTCCTGCCCGGCCTCGTCTGGGTCACCCAGTCCTACAGCGCCCGGATCAAGGACGCCGCCCGGCGGCAGCGGCGCAAGGAAGGCAAGATTGCCGTCGTGATGACCGAAGGCATCTCCGCCATCTCGGTCGTCAAGGGCTTTGCCCGCGAGGCCTATGAGGAAGAACGCTTCTCGCGCCAGAACAGCTCGTCTGCCGAGGCTGGCGTCGTGTCCACCCGCCTGGCCGCCCAGATGGACCGGATCGTGCAGGTCCTTCTGGCCGTCGGCACCTGCATCGTCATCTGGTACGGCGTCACCCGGGTGCGCAGCGGGGCGGTCAGCCCTGGCGATCTTCTGATCTTCACCGCCTACCTGACCACCCTCTACAAACCGATCCGCAAGATGAGCGCGATGACCTCCCGCATCGCCAAGGCCACTGCCAGCGGCGAGCGTCTTCTGGAAATCCTCGACATCCAGCCCGACATCATCGACCGCCCCGGCAAGACCGAGCCGCATTCCGTGATCGGCCATCTCGCCCTGGAAGGGGTGACCTTCGGCTATCCCGGCCAGGCCCCGGTCCTGCGCAACGCCTCGCTGCAGGTCCATCCGGGCGAAGTCGTCGCCCTCGTCGGACACAGCGGCGCAGGCAAGTCCTCGGTCGGCAAGCTCGTGATGCGCTTCTATGACCCGCAACAGGGGCGCGTCACGCTTGACGGGCACGACCTGCGCCTGATCTCGCTGGCCTCCCTGCGCGACCAGATCGCCGTCGTTCTGCAGGATTCAGTCCTTTTCGCCGCGTCGGTCCGCGACAACATCGCCTATGGCCGTCTGGACGCGACCGAAACCGCGATCCTCGCCGCCGCCGCTGCCGCCGGGGCGGACAGCTTTATCCGGCGCCTGCCTGACGGCTATGACACTCTTCTGGGCGAACGCGGCGAAACCCTGTCCGGCGGGCAACGGCAACGGATCGCGATTGCCCGGGCCATCTTGCGCAACGCGCCGATCCTGATCCTGGACGAGCCACTGACCGGTCTCGATGCCGGTACGGCGCGGGACATGATCGGCACGCTGCGCACGGTTGCACGGGGCCGCACTACCCTGCTGATCGCCCATGATGCGCTTTCGCTGACCCTGGCCGACCGCGTCGTGGCGGTTCAGGACGGCGACTTCGTGCCCCTCCCACCGCAACGGCAAGAGAACCTGGCATGACCAGAATGGACCTTCCCACCCGCCTAAGTCCGGACCCCGACACCCTTCGGGCGCTGATCGCCGAAGGCCCTTCGCCCAAAGCGGCAGCGCTGCTGACGGGGTCCCCCTGCACATCCCTCACTGTCGCCCGGGTGCATTTCCCCGCCACCAAGCCGATGCAGCTGGTCCTGCGTGCCGAGGACTGCTCTGGCGCAACCCGCACCGTCATCGCCGAATGGGTCGGCCCGAATGCCCCGGCCCTGGCGCTGGCGGAAAGTGCACGCCTCTCAAAGCCGCGTCGGGGTCAATCATCGGCAGGACCCGTGGCCGCAGTCGCTGCTGACACGGTCCACGGCCTTCTCCTGCGCCGCCCCGGCTTTGACACCAAACTTCCTGGCCTGCGGCTTTTGCATGATCCCGACTGGGCGGCCGACCGGCTGACCAAGCTGGGCCTTGATCCGGCCTCCCGGATCGAGCTTGTCGCCCATCGCCTCGGCAAACGCGCTGTCCTGCGGATCGTCGGGCAGCGCGGCACCCACTACGCAAGGCTGCGGCCCGTCACATCAGGGTCGGGACAGACAGCCTTTGACCGGCACCAGGCCCTCTGGTCCGCGCTGGACGGTCAGACCGGGCTGACCATCCCGCGCCCCTTGCGCTTTGACCCCGACCTTGGCCTGGCGCTCTATGACGCGCTGGCAGGCACGCCGCCGGTGTTTCAGGGTCTGCCCGGCTTTCGCGCGACCCGCGATGTCATGCGGGCCCTCCAGTGCCTGCAGGGCCTGCAGTTCGACGACGACGAACACCGGGCCACGGACGAACTTGCCATCCTGAACAGCTGGGCCGACCGCACAGCCGAGGTCTTTCCCGATCTGGCCCAGCGGCTGCACGCCCCGTTGGCCCAGCTGACCAACGACACGCTGTCGATGCGTACGCTTCCCCCGGTCCCCTGCCATCGCGATTTGCACGAAGGCCAGATCCTTCTGCATCAGGGCACCGTTGGACTTCTCGACTTCGATACCCTCCGTCTCGGTGATCCCTCGCTGGATATCGGCAACTTGCAGGCCCACCTTCTGCTTGCAGGCCTGCATGGCGGAACCTCCCGGCGGGCCTTCCTCAACGCGATGGACCTTGCCGTGCCGCATCTGTCGCAACGACGGATCGACATCTGGCGCCGTGCGGCCCTTTTGCGGCTGGCCATGATCTACGCCTTCAGCAGCACGCCGGCCGCCGTCATCCGGGGTCTGATCGACGAGGCCACCTGATGTTCGACCTGCCGCGAGACCCCGATCTGCCGACGCTCGCCGCGATCCGCCAGACCGACCTCGCCCGGATCACCGGCCATCCCGGCACGCGGCTTCTGCGGCTGCGATATCAGCCCGGTGCGCGCGCGATCCTGCATGTCGCCCTCGGGCCCGAAGCCGACGCCCCCGAAGGCACGATCTGGTTCTACCCGGGGCGCAAGACGGCAAAGCTCGCCCGGCATCACCCCGAGGCACGGCTCGATCCCGCGTCCGGCGCCCTGTTTCAGGCCTTTCCGCAGGATCACCGGTTGCCGCAACTGGCGCACTTAGTGGCAGAAGCCCGCGACCTTGCACCCCGCCTGATCGGCGGCCCGGCCCGCGATGCGCCCCGCCTGCTGCGCTACCGCCCCGGGATTTCCGCCACCTTCCGCTGGACCCGCGCCGATGGTCAGGTCTTCTTCGTCAAGCAATCGGTCGACACCAATGTCACGGCGCAGGCCATGGCACTTGCCAACCTTGCCAGCGCCGCACAGGGCCGACCGGTCAGCTTTGCCCCGGTCGCCGGACTGGTCCGCGACCGCGGCCTGATCGCCTATGCACGGGCCTCAGGTTCGCCGCTTGGCACCAATCTGTCCTACCGCGCCGTGAAACAGGTACTCGGCGCCCTGCGGACGCTGAAGTCGCTGTCCGTTGTGCCGGCAAACCTACTCGACCGACCGACACTTCTGGGTCGGGCGGTTCGAGCACAGCAGACCATCGCACTCTTCGATCCGCTCGCTGGGCAACGCGCCGCCGATCTGGTCGCCCGCCTGGAAAGCTGGGCCGTCCCGGTGCACCTGCGGCCGAGGCTGTGTGAAAACTAA
>JBJTSJ010000403.1:0-2578 GCA_046076605.1 Tabrizicola sp. | reverse complement strand
CGCTTGGCGGCGGCGACGAAGGCGTTGCCGGGGCCGGTGATCTTGTCGACCGGCTGGATGGTTTGGGTGCCGTAGGCCAGCGCGGCAATCGCCTGCGCGCCGCCGATCCGGTAGACTTGGTCAACCCCGGCGATGCGGGCGGCCAGCAGCACCAGCGGGTTCACCACGCCTCCGGGGGTCGGGCAGGCGATGACGAGGCGTTCGACGCCTGCGACCTTCGCCGGGATGGCGTTCATCAGGACCGAAGACGGGTAGGAGGCGAGGCCACCGGGGACATAAAGCCCCGCCGCTGAAACCGGCGTCCAGCGCCAGCCGAGTGTCGCGCCTGAACTGTCGGTCCAGCTTTCGTCCTGCGGTTTCTGCCGGGTGTGGTAGGCGCGGATGCGGGTTGCGGCCAGTTCCAGCGCGGCGCGGTCCTCGGGCGAAACCCTGGCGATCTCGGCGTCGATCTCGGCCTGCGAGAAGGCGAGGGTTTCGGGGGTCAGCGTCAGGCGGTCGAAGCGCTGGGTCAGGTCGATGGCGGCGTGGTCGCCGCGGGAGCGGACGTCGGCGATGATGGCTGCCACGGCCTGATCCACATCCTCCGCCTCTTCCCGCTTTTGGCCGAGGAGGGTCTGGAAGGCGGTCTCGAAGCCGGGGTCGGCGGTGTTCAGGAATACGGGCATCGCGGCCTCCGGCTGGTCGGGGTCCAGATAGCGCGGGGGGCGGGCGGGCTCAAGGCCAGAGGTCGCCCCCTGCCCCGCCGTCAGACCGTGTGCAGGTAGAGGTCGAAGTCCACCTCGCTGACCGTCCGCATGACGCGGGCGTATTCGGCGGCCATGATCGCGGTGAAGGTGCGGTGCATGTCCTCGCCCAGTGCGTCCTGCAGGAAGGTGGAGCGTTTGGCCGCGTCGATGGCGGATTTCCAGTCGGCCGGGATTTCCGCGCCAGACTCGTCTTCATAGCCGTTGCCGGTGGTCTCCGGGCCCGGGTCGATTTTCTCGTGCATCCCCTTGCGGACGCCGGCCAGGACAGTCGCGGCGACCCGGTAGGGGTTCGCGTCGACGCCAGCCGGGCGGTGCTCGATGCGGCGGGCCTTGATTTCGCCCGCCGGGATACGCAGCGCGACCGAGCGGTTGTTGACTCCCCAGGTCGGGCTGACCGGCGCGTAGGACTGGTTCGCAAAGCGCCGCCAGGAGTTGGCGTGGGGGGCGAAGACCAGCATCGATTCACCCATTGTCTGCTTCAAGCCCCCAAGGGCGTGGAGGATCGTGGGGTTCCACTTGCCTTCGTCTTTTTCGATGAAGACGTTGTGGCCCTTGTCGTCCAGGAGCGAGACGTGGAAATGCATGCCCGAGCCCGCGTAGTTCTCGTTGGGCTTGGCCATGAAGCAGGCGACGACGCCATGCGCGCGGGCTTGTGCCCGGACGATGCGCTTAAGCCGCATCAGATCGTCGGCGGCCTGCATGACGTTCTCGCGGTAGTGCAGCGTCAGTTCGTACTGGCCGGGGGCGTATTCGGAGATGAGGGTTTCGGCCTTGATCCCGGCCTTTTCGGCGCCCGCGTAGATGTCGCTGAACAGGGGCAGCATCCCGTGCAGGTGGTCGACCGAATAGACCTCCGTCTTGCGGGAGGAGCGGCGGTCGAGGACGTCACGGGCAGGCTGCATCTTACCGTCGGGGTCGCGTTCGGGGTCGAGGAGGAAGAATTCGAGTTCAAACGCCCCTGCGGGGTGCAGGCCTTCCTTGGCCAGCGCGTCGACCTGGCGTTGCAGGGCGTGGCGGGGGTCAGAGGTCATCGGCGCGCCGTCAAGGGTGTACATCGACATGAACACCTCGCCGCGCGGGGGCTGGGTGTTGTGCAGTGGCTTCAGCGTGCCGGGGATCGGCCAGGCGCGCAGGTCACCGTCGCCCTGGTCCCAGATCAGACCGGTCTCATGTACATCCTCACCGCAGATATCGAGGCCGAGGATGGAGATCGGCAGATGGCGGCCATTGTTGTAAAAAGACAAAAGCTCATGCCGACGGATGATCTTTCCCCGCCCGATTCCGTTGGCGTCATGCAGGATAATGTCAAAAGCCTCGATTTCCGGATGGGCGGAAAGGAAGGCTTCGGCCTCGGCCACGGTGGAACCGGAGGGGCTAACTTGGGGCATGGTCAGGCTGCTTTGAAAAGGTCGGTGAGGATGGTGTCGAAGTTTGCAATCAGCCTGTCAACCTGAGCTTTCTTCGTGGCCGGGCTGATCAGCATCATGTTGTGGAACGGCGCGATGAGCGTGCCGCGGTTGATCAGGCCGGTGTGGATCGCGGCTTCGACCTGGGGCTGGTGGGCATATCCGGCCTGGGTCCCGTTGCGAAGGGGACCGGGGGAGCAGATGAATTCCACCCGCGCGCCGACGCGGACAACGTGCCAAGGGGCCTTGTGCCGGGCGATTGACTTTTTCAGGCCATGGGCCAGCCGTTCGGCCAGCTTTTCCATGTGGGCGTAGTTCTTGGCGGTCATCACTTCCGCGAGGTTCGCCTTGAGGCAGGCGAATTGCAGCGGGTTGGCCGAAAGCGTGGTGCCCATGCCGGAATGGCCGGGCGCGCGGGCCTTGTTC
>JBJTSJ010000402.1:0-5467 GCA_046076605.1 Tabrizicola sp. | reverse complement strand
TCGATGGCCTCCAGAACCCCCTGATACTGGGCGTATTTCTGACGCCCCAGGCTGACCCGTTCATCCGAGGCCGCGATGTTCAGATAATCCTCCAGCGTCCGGGTGAATTCGGTCTGGTTGCGGTCCTTTTCGATCACCTCGGGCAGGAACCCGGCCCCCCGAAACGCCGCATCGATGGTCCCGACGGCAATCCCGCGCGACGCCGCCCGGCCCTTGAACCCCTCGACCCAGGCATCCCACCCCGCATCCGGCACCGCCCTGGGGGCCGCGTCCGGCGCGCGGTATCCACTACCTCCTGACCGCCCAGACGACACACAGGCCGACAGCAGTGCCGATCCCGTCAAAAGAAGTGCCGCCCGCCGCGGAAAGAGCTCCGCCGAAATCGCCTGTGCCATGTCGCTGCCCGTCTGAGGTTCTGGTTATGCCGCGATGATAGGCACATGAGGCCGCGAAGGCCAAGCCCGCCTCCCTCGCGCGCGCAATCCGGCGCCCGAAAGCCGCTTGGCGACACCAGCAGACTGTCGTTAACCATCGGGTTTACAAAGGGTTGACGCCCACGGCCAAACCATTGTCATCACAGGATTTTCCAGAAATGTCCAAGGTGGACACCTGGGTCAATCGCCCTGCTTTTTCAGCTTGTAGGCGATCTGCCGCAGCATCCCGTGGAAGGTCTGCACCTCGGCCCGGGTCAACGCCAGCCGCCCCCACATGTTCCTCAGGTTCGCCTTCATCCCCTCGACCTTCGTCGCCTGAAAGAAGAACCCCGCCGCCTCCAGCCGCTCTTCGAAATGGTCCGCCAGCCGGTCCACCTCCTCGCGGTTCGCAAGCTCGGTCCGCGCCATCTCGCGGACCACAGCAGGCACCTCATAGCCCTGCCGGCCCCACTCATACCCCATCAGCAGGACACACTGGGCCAGGTTCAACGACGGGAACTCCGGGTTCACCGGGACCGAGACCGTCGCGTTGGCCCGGATGATATCCTCGTTTTCAAGCCCCGCCCGTTCCGGCCCGAACATCACGCCGACCCGCTTCCCCCCAGCCACCAACTCCCGCGCGACCGCCATCGCATGTTCCGGCGTCACCACGTCCTTCACCAACTCCCGCCGCTGCGAGGTCGTCGCGAAGACATAGTCGCAGTCCGCGATCGCCGGGCCAAGGTCGGGGAAAAGCTGCGCGTCGTCCAGCAGTCGCCCCGCCCCGCTGGCCATCGCCACCGCCTTCGGGTTCGGCCACCCATCCCGCGGCCCCACCACCCGCATCCGCGTTAGCCCGAAGTTCAGCATCGCCCGCGCCGCCGCGCCGATGTTCTCGCCCATCTGGGGCCGCACGAGGATGAAGACGGGGGGGATCATGCGCCACCTTTGCGGAATCGTCGCGTCGGGATAGGCTAGTGCTGCGTCCCTGACAAGGAGAGCCCCGATGGCCTTTGACCCAGGACTTGCCCAGCTTCTCCGCAACGACCTGGCCGGTGAGCCCATTGCCGAGAAGAAGATGTTCGGCGGGCTCTGCTTTCTGTCCCACGGGAACATGATCTGCGGCCTGCACAAGGGTGGCACGATGTACCGCGTCGGCAAGGACAACTACGCCGCAGCCCTCGCACTGCCCGGGGTGCGCACGATGATGATGGGCGACCGCCCGATGGCCGCGATGGTCGAGCTGTCGCTGCAGGACAGCGCCGATGACGGGAAGCGCGCGCCGGTCATGGCACTCGCCCTTGCCACGGTCCGCGCTCTGCCGCCCAAGGTAGCCAAGCCTGCAAAACGCTGATAGACGGGCCGGAACACGAATTCGGAGCCCGAAATGGCCGCAGACGAGCGCCCGCAGATCACCCTGATCACCCCGCCGACCTTCGACCCGGAGACTTTCTCGGACCGGTTGGGGCTGGTCCTCGACGGGGTGGAAATCGCCTGCCTGCGCCTGTCGCTTGCCACCCGGGATGAAGACAACCTGATGAGCGCCGCCGATGCCGCGCGCGAGGCCGCGCATGCCCGCGACGTGGCGGTGGTGATCGACAACCACCTGATCCTGGCCGAGCGCCTGGGTCTGGACGGCGTCCACCTGACCGACGGGTCACGCAACGTTCGGAAAGCTCGCAAGGACCTTGGGGCGGACGCCATCGTGGGGGCCTTCTGCAAGGCCTCAAAGCATGACGGGATGACCGCCGGAGAGGCAGGCGCGGACTACGTGGCCTTCGGCCCCATCGACGCGACCAGCCTGGGCGACGGCAGCCAAGCCCCGTTCGAGCTTTTCGAATGGTGGTCCGAGGTGATCGAGGTCCCGATCATCGCCGAAGGCGCACTGACGGCCGAGCTGGTGGGCAAGTTCGGACCCGTGACGGATTTCTTTGCGGTGGGCGAAGAGATCTGGGGGGCCGATGACCCGCTTGCCGCCCTGAAGACCCTGCTCGCGCCTCTTGGCTGAAACGCTCGTCGAAGCCTTCGGCACTCCTCGCTGACGCGCCTTGCGACGAGAAGCCGAAAGCGTGACGCAGGAGCGGCAGTTCAGGTCGACGCCAAGAAGGCCTCGCGCGTCAGCAGCAGATCGACATGCGGGCGGTCCGTTCCAAGTGCCCTGCAGTGCCTCGGTCTGCGACCGGTCTCAATGTAGCCCAGCTTTTCCAGGACCCGCGCCGACCTGACGTTTCCCTCGAAGTAGCCCGCAACAAATGTCTCTCCCGCCGTGGCAAAGTGCGCGGCAAGAAGCGCAAGGCATGCTTCGGTCGCGTAGCCAAGGCCCTGCGCCCGAGGCGCGAGCCAGTATCCCAGCTCACCATCCTCCAGTCCAACGACACCCGCACCCCCCAGCCGATCCTGGATGACGAAGGTCTCACCCGGCTTGGCGATTTCGGAAAGGAAGAAGCGGAAGTCCTCTTCCGTATAGGGATACAGGACCGTCGAAAGCCAGCCGGATACATCGAGATCGTTGATTGCCGCGACTATGTCGCTCTCATCCGCCGCCGCGACCGGCCGTAGGGCCAGCCGCGCAGTCCGGTAATGCGTGGCCAGAGCCATCAGTCCAGCTTGCGAATATAGGTCCAGGTCGGCACGTTGACGCCCCGCGCTACGGAAGAGCTTTCCGCATCGCCCAGATACTGGAAGCCCGCATTGGTCAGCACCCGTGCGGAACCGGGATTGTCCTGGAAGGCCTCGGCAAACATCGTGCAATTCTTCTGCGGGTTCGCAGCAACCAGCGCCTGCACGGCCTCGGACGCGATGCCGTGGTTCCAGAAGGCCGGGGCCACCCAGAAGGCCACCTCGGACTGGTTGCGGTCCATCTTCTTCAGGCTCAGCACGCCCAGCACCTCGGGCAGGTCCGACCTCGTGCCGTCCATGACCCAGATGTCCTCCTCGGAACCCGCCGCCATTGCGCGGGCGCAGAAGGCCTCGGCTGCGCCGGGGGGCAAGGGATGCGGAATGCCCTGGGTCGCCTCGGCCACCCGCTTGTCCCCGGCATAAAGCGCGAACAGCCCCGCGTCGGACTTTCGCACTGGGCGCAACGTGAACCGCTCGGTCGCAATCTCGACCTGCGGAACGGCAGCGGGGGCAAACTTCTCCAGGATCATGGCTTCCCTCCTTCGAAGCGCATGTGGGGATTGTCGGTTACCCGCGCAATCGCCCGATTGTTTGGCCGTTTCGGGGTGAGGTCATGACAGGCTGCCACAATCTCAGACCCGGGCCCGGAAACGAGAAAGGGGACCGGCCCTTCGGCCGATCCCCCATCTACAATCCGATTGTAAAGGTTCGGCTTACTCGGCTGCCTCCGCAGCGGGGAGGACCGAAATGAAGGTGCGGCCCTTGAGACCTTTCTTGAAGGTCACACGGCCCTCGACCGTGGCGAAGATGGTATGGTCAGTGCCCATGCCCACGCCTTCGCCCGGGAACCACTGGGTCCCGCGCTGACGGCAGATGATGTTGCCCGGAATGGCGTGCTGGCCACCGAACAGTTTCACCCCAAGACGACGACCGGCCGAGTCGCGACCGTTGCGGGACGAACCGCCTGCTTTCTTGTGTGCCATGGGGGATTACTCCTGCGCTGCAGCGGCCTTGGCGGCACGCTTCGGTTTCTCGGCGGCTGCCGGCTTGGCACCGGGGGCCTCATGCGCGACGACGCGGGCGGCAGCGGTGCCGACAGCGGCCTTCACGCCCGACTTGTCCGCGCCCTTTTCCAGGACCTCGGTCACGCGCACCAGCGTCAGGTGCTGGCGGTGGCCCTTGGTACGCTGGCTGGAGTGCTTCCGGCGGCGCTTGACATAGTGGATGGTCTTTTCGCCCTTGATCTGGTCGATGACCTCGGCCTGCACGGCCGCGCCCTTGACCAGCGGCGCACCAACAGTGGTGCCAACCATCAGGATGTCGTTGAACTGGATCTTGTCACCGGCAACGGCATCAAGCTTCTCAACGCGCAGGACGTCACCCGCCTGCACCTTGTACTGCTTGCCGCCGGTCTTGAGGACCGCAAACATGGTCTTTCCTTCCATCGCTCCGCGCCCTGTGGCCCCCATTCGGGTGTTCTCGGGGTAGCCCCCGCCTCGGACAGCGCGCCCCCAGATGGGGCGTCACTGAAAAAACATCGCGGGCCGAGAGTCGCCCCTTGGCCCGAGATGCGCGCTTATGCGGTGCCGGCGCGCGGGTGTCAAGGGCGGAACGGGCGATCCGTCGCGAAGGCTGGAAGCGAAAGATACCAAATGGTACGCTACCCGCAATTGCGGTCAAGACAGGGCCCGCCCCGGCGTGCCATCACTCGCAGCGGAGGTCCCATGCTCATCGCCCGCGCCCAATGGTACATCGAAAGCTTTCTGTCCGAACCGCTGACGCTGGACCGGATCGCCGCGGATTGCCGGGTGTCAACCTTTCACCTGACCCGGACCTTCACGGTCCTGACCGGAATGCCGGTGATGCGATATGTCTGGCGACGCCGCCTGGCCCGGGCGGCCGAAGCGCTGGAACAGGAGGCGCCGCCGGTCCTGACCATCGCGCTCGATGCCGGATACCAAAGCCACGAGGCCTTCTCCCGCGCCTTCAAGGCGGAATTCGGCCTGTCCCCCCGCCAGCTGCGTACCGGGCGGATCGACCCGGACCGGCTGGTCAAACCCACCTTCATGCGGACAACCCCGATGCCCAGAACCCTTGCCCCGCCCACCGTCGAAGTGATGCCGGAACGCCGGATCGTCGGCCTGTCCCGGCGCTATGACATGGAAACCCGCAGCGCGATCCCGGCGCAATGGGCCGCCTACAATCAGGAGGACGCGCCGCCCGAAGGCTGGATCCCCGACCGCTGGTACGGCATCATCTCCGGGTTCAACGCGACCGGCGACGCATTCGACTATCTCTGCGGGGTCGAGGTTCCCCGGCCTGGCCCCCTGCCCTTCGGCCAGACGGCGATCATCGTCCCGCCCGGCCGCTATGCCCGCTTTGCTAGCCGCAACCACATCTCGACGATGAGTGCGGTCTGGACCGAGATCTATTCC
>JBJTSJ010000401.1:0-2577 GCA_046076605.1 Tabrizicola sp. | reverse complement strand
GCAGGGACCTATGACCAGGGCTTTGCCACGGTGGAGTTCGTGGCAAGCGCCTTGGTGGACCTAGAGTTCCACACCGGGGCGCCCTCGGCCGATCCGATGCAGAAGCAGGCCGAAGTGCTGGAAACGCTGGGCATGCCGCGGGCGATCCGGATGCGGCACGCGACGCCACATTTCGCGCATGTGTTCAGCGGCGACGGCTATTCCAGCGGTTACTACAGCTACATGTGGTCCGAGGTGATGGACGCCGATGCCTTCGCGGCTTTCGAGGAGGCGGGGGATGCTTTTGACCCAAAAACCGCCGCGCGGTTGGAGCGCTATATCCTGAGCGCTGGCGGGTCCGAGCATGCCG
The DNA here is from genome assembly GCA_046076605.1 of Tabrizicola sp. Taxonomy (GTDB): domain Bacteria; phylum Pseudomonadota; class Alphaproteobacteria; order Rhodobacterales; family Rhodobacteraceae; genus Tabrizicola. The sequence goes on along the minus strand of JBJTSJ010000401.1, from coordinate 2,228 downwards.
AGGCGCTGTATCTGAAGTTCCGGGGCAGGATGCCGGGGGTCGAGGCTTTGTTGAAGGGCCGGGGGCTGCTGGACGCGGCCTAAGGGGGGGTGAGGTGGAGCTGTTTCAGACCTGGGACACTGGTCAGGCGCTGTCGCATCTGCTGGCGTTGATGGTCGCCTATGCGCTGGCCCTGCCCATCGGCTGGAACCGCGAGAAGGAGGAGCGCAGCGCGGGACTTCGGACCTTCCCCCTCGTCGCCATGGCTGCCTGTGGATTTGTGCTGATCGCCAGGGAGGTGCTTCTGTCCGACACGACGGCGCAGTCCCACCTTATGGCCGGTCTGATGACCGGAATCGGCTTCATCGGCGGGGGCGCGATCCTGAAGCAGGGCGACCGGGCGCGCGGGACGGCGACGGCGGCAAGCCTTTGGGCGACAGGGGCGATCGGCGCGGCGGTGGGCTATGGGCACCTCGACATCGCGGTGATCCTGAGCCTGGTCACGGTGCTGACGCTCAGCCTCCTGGCGCCGCTTATCAGGGTCGCGCATGAAAAGAGCGTTCTTGATACCGACGACGTGTGATTGCTAGGCCCGCAGCCGACCCGGCGGGTGACCGAACCGGGCCCGGAAGGCGCGGGACAGCGTCGAGGGGCTGGAGAAGCCGGTCCGCAGGGCCACCTCGGCGATGGGGTGGCGCGTGTCGGTCAGCATCCGCCGCGCGGCCTGCAGGCGCAGGTCCAGCGCATGGGCTGCGGGAGTGGTGCCGAGAGCGGCGCGGAAGAGCGACTCCAGCCGGCGGGGAGAGAGGCCGACGGCCTTGGCGGTGTCCGAGGCGGGTTCGGGGGTGTCGATCCGCGCCTCCATCCGCGCCAGAGCCGCCGCGACACGCTGGTCGAGCCCGGGATCGGGTTGGGGCGGGGCCGTCTGCGGCTCATGGCCCGGGCGGGCCTGGGTGAGGAAACTCATCGCCACCTGACGGGCCAGCGCCGCGCCGTGGCGGGTGCGGATCAGGTGCAGCATGAAATCGGCAGCGGGGGCCGCCCCGCTGATCGTCACCCGGTTGCGGTCGATGACAAATCGGTCGGGGACAACGTCGACATTGGGGTGGGCTGCGGCGAGGTCTTCCAGGTCCTCCCAATGCACGGTGGCGCGGTGGCCGTCGAGCAGTCCGGCGCGGGCCAGGACCCAGGGGGCCGCGTCGATGCCGCCGACCAGCTGGAAGCGGGGCGCGATGCGGCGAAGGTCGTGGATCAGGGGACGGGTCGCGACCTCGGCCAGTCGGTAGCCGGCGACGACGATCAGGGCATCGGCTCCGGTGGCGTGTGAGAGGGGGCCGGAGGAGGGAAGCGAAATCCCGCAGGTGAGGGGGACCGGGGCGCCGTCCGGGGAGACGACGCGCCAGCGGTAGGCCTCATGCCCCAGCTGTCGGTTGGCGTTGCGAAGGGGGTCGAGGGCCGAGGCGACCTCAAGGATCGAGGCCTGCGGCAGGACGAGGAGCGCGATGGTCAGGGGGGCGCGGGCCGGTTGGAAGATGGCACTTTCCGTCATGCAGATTTCGTAAATTGCAAAGCGTGGGCTGGCAAGGGGGCTATGGTGGGTGAAAGCCTTAGGGAGGTCCGCGATGCCGCTGAACATGAACAAGGAAGTCTTCATCACCTGCGCCGTGACGGGGTCGGGGGGGACGCAAGACCGCTCGCCGCAGGTGCCGCGGTCGCCGAAGCAGATTGCGGAGAGTGCTATTGCGGCGGCGAAAGCGGGCGCGGCGGTGGTGCATTGCCATGTGCGTGATCCGGAGACGGGGAAGCCGAGCCGCAAGCTGGAGTATTACCGCGAGGTGACGGAGCGCATCCGGGACAGCGATACTGACGTGGTCCTGAACCTGACCGCCGGGATGGGCGGCGACATGTACTTCGACGGCACCGAGAAGATGACTGAGATGGCGGCGATCTCGGACATGTGCGGGGCCGAGGAGCGGGTGGCGCATATTGTCGAATGTCGGCCCGAGATCTGTACGCTGGACTGCGGCACGATGAACTTTGCCGAGGCCGATTACGTGATGGTGAACACCCCCGGCATGCTGCGCGACATGGCGCAGCGAATGACCGCTGCAGGTGTCCGCATTGAAATCGAGGCCTTCGACACTGGCCACCTCTGGCTGGCCAAGGAACTGGTGAAGGAAGGCGTCATCCCCGAACCCGTGCTCGTGCAGCTCTGCATGGGCGTGCCGTGGGGCGCGCCCGACGACCTC